>NZ_JBXWRL010000094.1:0-7790 GCF_059612885.1 Ruegeria sp. YKSD179
CTGTGAAGTGGCACATGTAAACCGCGACTACGTTAAAGTTGGCGATATAGATCCACGGATGCTAGTGGCCGTATCCGACATTACGGAAAAGGTCGCTGGGCAGATCAACAACACGCGGGCGTGGATAGATCAGGCATTGACAGTGGCTCGCAGTGACACCATGCCTGACCCGGCCCCAGAACGGGCACGTCTGAAATCATATGACGAGTGGCTGGAGATCCGCGAGAAGCTCGATCCGCCACTTGAGCAGGACAGTATCCACCGTCTTCCATTCATGAGTGCAAAGACAGCCGCAGCGCTGATAGAGGCGGGGGTCACCACGGTCGACGCGATCGTAGATAAATCTGTCCTGGGTAAGTCGACGCAGCGATATTTGAGGGCGCGCGCCCAGGGTTCACGGACCATTGACCGTGAAGCGCTGAATCGCTTTTTGAGCAAAATAGTCTGTCCGGTCTATTACCTCGACTACGAGACGTCGCAGAGCCTGCTACCCCCGTGGGATGGCGTTCATCCATATCAGCAAGTGCCATTCCAATATTCGCTCCATATTCAACGCGAACCTGGTGGCAAAATCGAGCATCGAGAATATTTGCACCGAGATGAGAGCAATCCGATGCCGGCTCTTCTAGAAAAACTTCTACAGGATGTCGGTGAGGTTGGCTCCTTGTTGGTTTGGTATGAGCCCTTCGAGAAGAGCCGCAATACTGAGATGGCCGCAACTTATCCGGAGCATGCAGCCTTTCTAGGCGATTTGAATGAGCGTGTGATCGACCTCATGAAGCCGTTTGCGGATGAGACCATCAACGATCCTGCGTTCAAGGGCAGCGCTTCGATCAAAGCCGTCCTGCCAGCCTTGTTGCCGGAACTCTCATACGATGATCTAGGCATACAGGAAGGTGAAAGCGCATCGCGTCTTTGGAAAGATGTTACTCTGATCAATTCGGAAGCTTCAGAGCGTGACAAGGTTTATGCGGATTTAGTGGATTATTGCACTCGTGACACTTGGGCGATGGTTGCCATTCACAGGATGCTGTTGGCGATGTGAGTGGCATCGCGTTATAGGATCTGGGGCCACTGTTGGGTTGGGACTTCAATGGCAGGTTTAACCAGCACCGGCCCTTCGCCGAAATCGAGGTAATGACCGGGTCGCGGACTTTCCCGACTTTTGCTCGCGCGGCTATTGCTAACGCAGCATTTGCTCGCTCATGCAGAACATTTGTTGTTGCAGCGCGGCGCACGCCTCCGAACCGGTCATTCACGGGCGTCGATTAACTGTGCGAAAACCATCGCTTAGATGAACCAATAGCCAGGCATGCAAAAAACACTCGCGCCTAACCAATGAAATCGGGCTAGCCATCAGCGCCTCGCATGACCGAGGCGGCCACTTCGCGAAGTTTCTCGGCTGCCGGGGATAGGGCACGGCCCTTGTAAGTCACAATGCCAAGTTTGCGGCTGATTGTTGGTTCAGAAATTGGGATGATCGCAATGTCGAGGTCGCGCCCTGAGAGCCGTATGAGAGAGGGAGTTGCCGCTATTCCAATCCCCCGTGCGACGAGGCTAAGTTGCGAATGGAAATGCCCGACCTGTATGTCGTTCGAAAGCACATCGTAGAGAGTGCCTAGGTGGCGTTGTAGGAGTTTGCGTGTACCGCTCTCCGGCCTAAGCAGGATGAAGTGCTGGTTCTTTACCTCCTCCCAGGTGGTCGATGTCGCCGACGCCAGTGGGTGGTTCTTGTGACAAGCGATGACAAAGCGGTCGTCAATCAATTGCTCGAAGTCTAGCTCAGGATGGGGTTCACCCAACGTGCCGAAGGCCAATTCAGACTGCCCGCATAGGACACGTTCAAGTGCTTGTGGGCTCGAGTCCTCGTGTACCCTGACACGGATATTTGGGTGGATCGTTTTGAACCTGTCGATGATCTCCGGCAGTAACGTGTCTGATAAAGTCATATTGCAGGAAAGCGTGACGATGCCTTTGCGCACCTTCACAAGCTCAGACATGTCGTTAAGCGAGCGGTTGTAGTCTTCAATGATTCGCTTCGCCTTTGGCAGAAATTCACTTCCAAGGGTGGAAACTGCAACCGAACGGGTGGTCCGATCAAGGAGAGACGCACCGATCGAGTCTTCAAGTTTCTTGATCCGTTTGGATAACGCAGATTGAGTAACAAGAAGTTCATCGGCAGCCAAAGCGAAACTTCCAAGCCTCGCAACGGTGACGAACGCGATGATCTCTCCAAGAGAAGTATCTCGGATCATTTATAAATTCCTTGAATTCATTAATACTTGATTTTTTTGAATTTGCGTAACTTATCGCTCGGTGTCAACCTGTTCGCACAATTGATCTTGAACGGCTATCCGAATGAAAGGCCGCTTCGACTAAGGGAGGACTATCCATGCTGAGTGGATTGAAGAAACTGCTTGTGGGCGCGGCTGCGGCCCTGGCGCTGTCGGCGCCCAACACTGCTTTGGCCAATGACTTCACGCTTGAAGGTCAGACCGTGACCTGGATTGTCGGCTTCAGTGAAGGCGGCGGCACCGACCGTCTGACGCGTCTCTTGCAAGCCAAACTGGGAGAGCACCTGCCCGGAAACCCCAATGTAATCGTCCTGAACAAGCCCGGAGGCGGTTCGGTGATTGCGTCCAACGATTTTCATGAAAACGCTCCGAATGATGGCACGATGCTGATCATGGCTTCGACTTCGTCGCTGCTACCGGTAATTCTCGGTTCGGACGTTGCCAGGTACAACCCAAATGAATGGGTTGCGGTAACGGGATTTGCTCGTGGTGCCACCATGTACGCAATCAGCGATGACCTGGGGCTTGGCCATGAAGACATGATGGCAGATTATGAAGCTCTGAAGTCTGCCAACATCCGGTTCGGCACAGAGACGCCGCTATCGGCGGAGCTTTTGGACTTTGTGTCGATGGAGATGCTGGGTGTGGACGCGCGTTACATATTCGGCTTGGCCTCGAAGGACGCAGAAGCCGCGTTCCAACGCGGCGAGATGAACGTGAACACCGACAACGTAAGGTCCTACCTCAAGGACTACGGCGACGATCCCAAGGTTAACCCGGTCTGGAGCTACGGTGTCATAGACGACAATGGTGACCTGCAGCGCGATCCGGACCTGCCCGATACCCCCACTTTCCCCGAGTTCTACGAAGCAGTGAAGGGCGAAGCTCCAAGCGGCACCGCCTATGAATTGCAGCAGGCGCTTATGAATGCCAAGGTAATGCTGTCGAAGGCCGTCATGCTGCCGCCGGGCACGCCCGACAACATCCGTCAGGTTTATATCGACGCGATGAGAAAAGTAACGGCTGATCCGGAAATAGTCGCCGCGCTCCCCCGCGAGATCGGTTCCATGCCCTTGAACTTTGGCGACGAAACTCAACGGGCCATGGCCACCGGTACGGCAATTGATCCGGAAGTCCGCGAATGGGCTGCAGGATTCCTGAAAGAGCGCTTCGATACCTCCCTGAACTAGACTTGTAGTTCAAACCTAGTTGGGCGGGGCCAAATCGGCGCCGCCCTGCTTTGCCCGGCGGCAATTCCTTTAGCAAGTGGATACACTCACGCAGGGTCCGCTAAGTCCGCAGGCCGGCGACGCAAAGAAATACCAAACGGGGAGGAGTGATATGTACGACGCGGCGATCGTAGCGCTAGCTCAACTGACCACACTTCAGACCTTTTTGGCCCTGGTGGCCGGGGTTGTGGTCGGACTCGTGGTTGGCATCCTGCCGGGACTTGGCGGGACGGCTGGCCTCGCCCTTCTTCTTCCAATCGTCTTCGGTATGGAGCCAAGTTCTGCGCTAGCCATGATGATTGGCCTTCTCGCAGTAACGACGACCTCCGACACATTTCCTTCAGTGCTCATGGGCATCCCCGGAACATCGGGGTCGCAGGCCACGGTGCTCGATGGGTTCCCGATGGCGAAAAAAGGCGAAGGAACGCGTGCCCTGTCCATCGCGTTTGTTTCGTCTCTTTTTGGCGGCATCTTCGGCGCCTTTGTGCTGTCCTTCGCAGTTGTATTTGCGACGCCCATCATCCTGCAAATCGGGTTCGGTGAGCAGTTGATGCTGGTGATCCTTGCACTTTCCATGGTCGGCATCCTTACAGGAGCGAACATCTGGAAAGGGTTGGCAGCCTGCAGCCTCGGTCTCTTGCTGGGTACGTTGGGATCAGCGCCGCTCTCTGGTGTTCAGCGCGCTGCGTTCGGCACGGAATACCTGCTGGATCCGTTGCCGCTCGTTATAATTGGTCTTGCGATGTTCGCGACGCCAGAGATCGTGGATCTTCTGCGCCGGCAGTCGACAATTTCCGAAACCGGCCGACTGGAGCGCACGGGCTGGGCGAAGGGGTTCCGAGACTGGGCGAAGAACTGGTGGCTTTCGTTGCGTTGCTCGATGATCGGTTCGCTGATCGGCGCATTGCCAGGACTGGGCGGCAGCGTTGTGGACTGGATCGCCTATGGTCACGCCGTCCAGACCACCAAAAATCGTGAAAGCTACGGTACGGGCGACCCGCGCGGGGTCGTGGCCCCTGAATCGGCCAATAACGCAAAGGAAGGTGGGGCATTGGTCCCGACGCTTCTTCTCGGGATCCCCGGCTCGGGTAGTATGGCGATCCTGCTTGGCGGACTGATCTTGATCGGCATCGAGCCAGGCAAGGACATGATCGATAACAACATGGACAAGGTCTATCTGATGATCTGGTCCATTGCGGTGGCCAATATTGTGGGCGCGGGCATCTGTTTCTTTCTAGCCCCGCAGATCGCGCGCATCACCACGATCAAATACACCCTGATCGCTCCGTTCATGATTGGCCTTATCTTTTTTGCCGCCTTTCAGGCGACCAGGAACTGGGGCGATCTGATTGCGCTACTGCTGCTTTCGGTTCTGGGCATCTATATGAAGCGCTTCGGATGGTCGCGGCCGGCGCTCCTGATCGGCTTCGTACTGTCAACCCGGGTCGAAGCGTCGGTTTATCAGACGGTCACGCTGTATGGGATCACGTTCGTCGAACGCCCGATCGTTCAGGTGCTCATCGCGCTGACGGTGCTGTCCATAGCCTTGGCGGTTTTCTTCAAGCAGAGGAGTTCAGAACCCGTTACCGTCGACGGCCCGCACAGCCATCTTCGACTGATGCCACAATGGATTTTCGTTTCTGGCGTCATGGCACTCGCGATTTACGTCTTCCAGGACTCACTGAAGTTCAACTCGCTTACCGGAATGTATCCATTGGTCGCCTCGGTCAGCACGCTGGTGTTCCTGGCGCCCGTGGTACTGATGATGGCCTTCAAGCGCGCACCGTCCGATTTCTTCTACGATGCCGAACTGAAATCCGTGCCCGAAGGGGGGCGCTCGGCAGAGTTCTACATCGGAATGCTGGTCGTGATGCTTCTTTTTTCGGGGCTTGTCGGCTTCGTACTGGGGATTGCGACCTTCATCGCACTGTTTCTTTATCGCGCGGCGCATGTCCGGTGGTGGAAGGCAATCCTTGGGGGGGTCGGGTTCATTCTCTTCCTCGGGATCATCTCCGATCAACTCACGCTGCGCTACCCAACCGGCCTTCTGCAAGATTACCTCTCTCTCCCTTGGCCTCTGCAATAGGATCTACTCATGGCTCTTGACCAAACCGCCAAGAACGGCGTCACCCACGAACTGGTGAAATTCGCCCTCGACACCAACTATGCAGACCTGCCAGGCGAAGCCATCGAGATCGCCAAACGCTGCATCGTGGATGGCACGGCTTGCATGATGGCTGGCTCGAAGGAACCGGCACCCGACATCCTCCGCAAACTCGCCCGCCAAGTCGGTGGCGCCGAAGAGGCGCGTACACTTGGCAAAGACAGCATGCGCGTGCCGCTTCACGTCGCGGCCCAGATCAACGGAATGTCGGGCCATGCGCTGGATTTCGACGACACGGCGTTGTCGGAGGAAAAAGATCGGTCCGTCCTCATTCACCCGACCGTTCAACCGCTTTCGGCTTGTTTTGCGGTCGGCGAACACCTGGACGTCTCGGCGGAAGAGTTCCTGACTGCGTTCATCCTGGGCTTTGAGGTGCAGGTGAAGATTGCCGAGGCGATCAATGCCGACCACTTCACGGGCGGGCGCGGGTTTCACACCAGCGGAACAATCGGCATCTTCGGGGCGACGATCGCCGCCGGCAAGCTGCTGGGGCTCGATTACAAGCAGATGTCAAATGCCGTTGGCATGGCGTCGACCATGTCGGCCGGTGTGGGGGCCAATCACGGCACCATGTCGAAGCCGCTGAATATGTCGCGCGCGGCAGAAAACGGGGTGACGGCGGCTCGCTTTGCCTCGCTGGGGATGGACGGACCGGCCCACGCGCTTGAAGCTGGGCGCGGTTTCTTCGAGGCCTTTGGCGGCGGGTATGATCCGACCAAGATCATCGGACGCATGGGCGATCCTTGGGCGATCATCTATCCCGGCACGTCAATCAAGCCCTATCCCAGCGGCGTGGTTGGTCACCCCGGCATGGATACGATGAAGAAGCTCGTCGAGAAGCACGACATAAAACCCGAGGATGTTGAAAAAATCGAGGTCCGCACAGGCGCAAACGTGATTACCCCCGGGCCGCTACGAATCCTTCATGCGAATACCGAGCTGGAAGCGAAATTCTGCGTCGCGTTCCAGATGGCCGCCATTGTGCTGCGCCGTAAGGCGGGGCTCGCTGAGTTCTCCGACGCCTTCGTGCAATCACCGGAATGTCAGGAGATGCAGACAAAAGTGACAGCGGAACTGGACCCCGAGATCGTAGAGATGGGAAAGGGCGTCATCGTCGCCCGCATCACCCTCACAACAAAAGACGGCCGCGCCTATTTCGAGCAGTCCGATCCGAATTATCGGGGTGGGCCGAAAAATCCGCTGACCTATGAAGAGGTTTCGGACAAATTCAGAGACGCCGCGGCGGGCGTTCTGAGCGAGGAAAAGATGGAAGCGTTTCTCAGGCTCGCCCGTGACTTCGAGACGCTGCCCGGCCTCGGTGAAATCATGGATACGGTCTCTGCCTGATGCCGAAGAACGATCCTGACATGCGAGCCCCTGCAGGCACGACGCAGAAGGTGGCGGACTATATCACGTCCGTCGCAGGTCAGGATCTGCCGGCCGAGGTCGCAACGAAGACCAAGTGCCATCTGCTCGACACGCTGGCCGCCGTCATCTCGGGCGCGCACCTGAAAGCCGGACGGCTGGCGACAGGATTCATCGCGACCCAGGGCGGTACGCCCAAAGCAACGGTCTGGGGCACCGACATCCGGACAACGGCAATCAATGCCGCTTTGGCCAACGGGATTTCGGGTCATGCCGACGAAACCGACGACAGCCACCTGGAAGGCCGATTTCATCCCGGTTGTGCGGTTGTGCCGGCAGCCCTCGCCGTGGGCGAGGCTCGCGGCGCGTCGGGCAAGGCGGTTCTGAACGCGGTGGCGGCGGGCTACGATATCGGCGCGCGGTTTTCTATGGCTCTGGGGGTTTCGGGGCCCCGGACGGCAACCCACAGCACCCACAGCCTCGGCGCTCTTTTCGGGGCATCGGCGGCTGCCTCGTCACTGATGGGATTTGATAAGCAAAAGGCGGCCTCGGCGCTGTCCTACACGGTCCAGCAAGCCAGCGGCATCCCTTATTGGGAACGCGATAGCGAGCATGTCGAGAAAGCCTTCGACTTCGGCGGCATGGGCGCCCGCAACGGTGTGGCTGCAGCGGTGATGGTCGGGGCCGGGCTGACAGGGGTTCAGGACCCGCTGGAAGGCAAGCTGAACTACCTTTCGG
>NZ_JBXWRL010000095.1:0-8034 GCF_059612885.1 Ruegeria sp. YKSD179
GAGATGTGCGGCGATCGCAGAGGCCACCGCTGACTCCAACTTGCGTCCAGGCAGCCGCCATCCGGTCGGATCGCGTCCGTTGCTGATCAGCCGGTTGGAGACATAATAGGGGTCTTGTCAGAAGAACTTTGCTTGAGCAGGGCAGGGCGGTTGCGTAGCGTTTGGGAATGACCAAGCCTGCCAATTTCAAATACTTCAAAACCAGCCCTGAGATTATCCGCCTGGCAGTGATGCTGTACATTCGGTTCCCGCTCTCGCTACGAAATGTCGAAGATTTGCTTCACGAGCGCGGGATCGACGTGAGCCACGAAACCGTCCGCTACTGGTGGAACCGCTTCGGTCCGATGTTTGCTGCAGAGATTCGAAGAAAGCGTGTTCAGCAACTTCGTGCATACTCGAAATGGAAGTGGCATGTGGACGAGGTCTTTGTGAAGGTGAATGGCAAACGCCACTATCTCTGGCGGGCTGTGGATCACGAAGGCGAGGTGCTAGAAGCGGTTGTCACGAAGCGCCGAAACAAAGCTTCAGCACTGAAATTCCTCAAAAAATTGATGAAGCGGCACGGCAAGGCTGAAGAAGTAGTCACAGATCGCTTTGCATCCTACAAGGCGGCGCTCAGAGATTTGGGTGCTCTGGAAAAACAACAGACGGGCAGGTGGCTCAACAATCGGGTTGAGAATTCGCACCTGCCGTTCCGACGACGAGAACGCGCAATGCAGCGTTTCAGGCGTATGCGAAGTTTGCAAAAGTTTGCCGCCGTTCATTCCTCTGTCTACAACCACTTCAATCAGGAGCGATCGCTCACCAGCCGAGACACCTTCAAGCTGACACGCACCGCCGCTCTTGCCGAGTGGCGCGAACTTGGCATGGAGTAAAGGACAGCGTCACTGGCCTACCAGAGACTGGCTCGAATTCGTCTGACAGCACCTATCGCGCCAGCCGAGATTGGGGAGAGCTGATCGGTTTTTCCAAAGAAGCGTTAGAAGAAATCAATATCCGTGGAATCGAGTTCTACAAGGATTTTGCGAAAGAGTACGAAAGCCCGGAAACGCCTATGATTGTCGGCGGCGTGATTGGCCCGCGCGGTGACGCCTATAATGTAGGTCGTACGCCAGATGCGGTCGAAGCCGAGGAGTACCACTCCGAACAAATCTTAACTTTCAAGAAAGCGGGAGCCGATGTCGTAACCGCAGCAACGTTTTCGAGCATCGAGGAGGCGACAGGCATTGCCAGAGCCGCGAAATCGGCAGACATACCGGTAGTAATTTCGTTCTTTGTGGCGAGAGGTGGCAAGCTCAAAGGCGGAGAGACACTGGAACAGGCAATCACCGCCGTCGATGCCGCAACCGAATTCGCGCCAGCTTACTACATGATCAATTGCACGCACCCGACCGAGTTTACGCCGGGATTGACGGACGGGAACTGGACCCGCCGGTTGGGTGGTTTCATGCCTAATGCCGTCGCGATGGAAACACTTGACTTATGCAAGCTCGGCCATCTTGAAGACGGCGACCCTGAAGAACTTGGCGGCCAAATGGCTGATCTGGCACGACGCTTTCTACATGTAAACGTCTGGGGCGGGTGTTGCGGTACTGATGGTCGACATATTGGTCAGATCACTCGTCAAGTTGGCGAGGTCCGTAGAGAGATGGCAGCTGAGTAACGCAAGCACTCAGAATGACGGTTTAGTCCGCCCAGCGGTCGTTCTGCGGAACGGGTCTAACGTCCGCTCCGAGCCCAAACCGGTTATCAAGTTTCCTCGCGATGCCCTCGGATTTGCAACCCGCAAGTATCTCATCTGTTTGTATTTTTTCCGGTTTGCAGTGAACTCGGTTGACCGGGTTCGAACGGCCTGCTGCGACGGATTTCGCCGGTTGGGAGGAATGAGTTTCTGGTAGACTTGATTACTGCGCTTCAATTGTCGTTAATTGGTTGTGCTATCATCATTTTTTTGTGATCGGTTCGGCCGCAGGGTTCTTGGAGCAAATCGCATGGGGCTAGTGGGTAGAATACTGACGGTTGTCGCTTCCGCGAACCTGGTTGTCCTGTTCGTATTTGTCGGTCTGGCAACCCTGCAGTTTGAGGCCATACTTTCCAATATGGTGCGGGAACGTTTGGTCGTTTTGGCAACGCGCACAGCTGTTCCGTTCAACTCTGTCGTAGATTTGGGGTTGCCTGTCTCGTCTGTTCGAAACGCGCTTGCTGTATTGGAAGCCGCCAAACAAAGCGACCCAGCAATTGACGACATAACCCTGTTTTCATTGGGTGGTGAAATCGTCCACTCCACATCCGATCAAAACACTCAGGTTGTTCCAATTGCATGGGTTTCCGCCGTAAGCGATCCAGAGGCCGGAGGCGTCTTTCAGATTGATGAACGGGCAAGCTTTGTGACCGGAATAGACGTAGGCGAGCTAAGTGCACCCTCAGCTCGGCTAGCAATTAAGTACTCTAACGCGCAGGCGATGGATCAGATGCGGGCTATGGTAGCAAAACTATCGTTTGTGGCCGGGTTGCTTATGATAGTGACAATCTTGATTGGAGCGTTGGTTCTACGTCTTGCATTGGCTGAGCACGTTCGAATTATCGATGGCATACTAGCAGCCTACAATCTGTTCGAGCGATCATTCTGGCGGGCATCCAACCCTGACACGGACAAGCCAAAAGACGTAGATGGGCTTGGAATCTCCAGCGCTTACTTTTGGGATCAGCTGTGGAAATCCGAGCGGATGTACGAGTCGGAACGAAAGAGTGTCTGCCCCTCGGATAAAGGGGGCGACTCTTGAACACGCAAAAACAACACGGAAGACTGGCTGCAGGTAGAGTCGTGGGATGGGTCGCGGCAATTGTATTGTTGTCGTTGACGCTGATGGCCTTTGCGGCTGTGCGCACATTTGAGGCCTCGCTTGAACCGGAAATGAACAAGCGGACTGCACTGATAGCGGCTACGGTTCGAGAAGAGATTGAACGAGCGATTGACTTCGGTGTTCCGCTGGAAGCCATCGGAGGCGCATCTGAGTATCTGGATGAACTCTTGAAAGAGTTTCCAGAGCTGGAAAAAATCATGTTGCGGTCCAATTCGGGGAGATTGATAGCCTCAAGCAGCAGGGGCGATTCAACGGGTACAGATGCACCCAATGAAATTAACACTTCACCGAATACTGTTACGCTATCTATTCTTCGACGAAACACCATCGTCGGTGAGCTTACAATCGAAGCAGACCCTCGTTTTGTCAGATCAAGGCTTCAGGAAGTAATGCTAGACATTATCGTCGTCGGACTGGTTGCAATCCTATTAGCATTTGAAATCGTGCTGCTCGTTTCGGCAAATATGCTCGGGAAGCCATTGGATCGGATATTTACACTGATGGATGAACAGGCGGCAGCAAGCTTTCGGCATGTTTTGCCGGCACGGGATGCTGGTGAGTTACGCAGAGTTGCGAGGAGGTTATCTGATCGCGCATTGCACGTTGCGAGGCTTAGAGGAGCTCAGGATAAGCTTTCAGCTTTGCCGCAAGCCTATTTCGTGGATATCCGATTGCCGGTGTTTATCTTTTCAACTGCCACAGAAATCAGCGGCGCATTTCTTCCGCTCTATGCGCGGGATGCTGGTGGACCGGATTGGCTGACCTCGGAAATGGCGGCAACTGCACCACTAATTGCCTATCTTGTTGCGATGGCTTTGATGGCCCCTTTCGGTGGAGCGATTGCGCGTCGTTTTAGCCCACAACGCCTTTTCTTGTCAGCTATTCCTGTTACGTCTTTGACCATGGTTGGAGTTGGTTTGGGGCAGAACGCTTTGGTAATTGCGTTTTGGCACGGTTTTATGGCCATCGTTTATGCCTTAGCGACGATTTCGTGTCAGGAATACGCGATCAAGACCGCTCCTAGGGACGAACTCACCCAAGCAATCGGTGGATTCTTGTTCGTAATCATCGGCGGAGCATTCTGTGGGTCTGCACTGGGCGGTGTTCTTGCGGACCGCATCGGAGCTTCGGGAACCTTTTTCTTTGGAGCAGGTTTGGCGGTGTTGTCAGGACTAATTGGTGCGAGGGTTATTTCTGGCCACGTTTCCTTGGATCAGGAAGTTACAACCACGCAATCAGACAAGAGCATTTGGACAGTGCTTACCAATCGCAGGTTTTTTGCGTTGACGCTTGGTGTGTCCGTACCAATCAATATCGGTATGTCCGTCTTCATCTGGTATCTAACACCGGTTGTTCTTGAGGGCCAAGGTGTCGGAGTAGCTGACATTGGCCGGATCGTGATGTTGTACTATCTTGCCCAACTTCTTTTGGGCCCAACCGTAGCGAGGTTTGCCGACGGGAAAGTTGGGCAGGTGCCGTTTTTGATCTTTGGCATCTTTATTTCCGGTGTTGCGATCTCATCCCTATACTTCTGGTCCGGGATTATGCCCATGATTATTGTCGTGACGCTGTTCGGCTTGGGGTATGCGATGTGCGACGCGACCCAATATGCCCAAGCCATCCAAATTGGCGAACAGACCTGTGGAGCCGGTGGGGGTGAAAAAGCCTTAGGTGCCTTGCGTCTGATTGAACGTTTGGCGGCAATCACAGGTTTGATTGCGAGTGTAATCTTGATACCCCGGCTCGGGTATTTGACCATCATCGGCGGCATTGGCGGGCTGATGTTATGTGGTACGCTATTCATGCTTGGTGGCGGAACTAGTCACAGGAAAACACCGGAACACGTCTCTGAATAAATTGATTGAGGCAACCAGTCCAAATGGACTCTGGCGATGAGGCTGAAATGAAAAAACTCCACTATTTTGCATCCGCCCTTGCTGTATCGTTGTTGGCCTGTGGTTGGGTGCAAGCCGGCGAAAAAACAATATTCGGAATTTTCTGGGAGGGTTGCGAGCACGGCTGCCAGGGATTTATCGACACAATAAAAGACAGTGAATTTGATGCTAAAGTTTTGATCAGGGATGCAATGCAAGATCGTGACAAACTACCCGAGTTCATTATTGAAGCCCGCGAAATAGATGCTGATCTGGTCCTTACATACGGGACCAGCGTTACCTTGGGTGTGGCCGGTCACATCAACAATAGCGAACCAGAAAATTTCATATCAAAGCGTCCGCTTGTTTTCATGTACGTTTCAGACCCTTTTGGGAGCGGCATCGCTGAAAGTTTTGAAGGCAGCGGTCGACCTCATGTAGCCGGAACATTTAATCGCGTTCCCGAAGCAGTAAACATCAAAACTATTCGAACGATTCAACCCGACTTTGACCATCTTGGAATACTCTTTAACATGAACGAGAGGAACTCTGCATTAAAGGTTAAGGAAATGGAGGAGCTGTCAAAAGAAATGGGTTTCGAATTGACAGCACTTGAAATTGATCCGGGAAATCAGAATGTCCCTGACTCGGCTCTGATCCCAGGCAAGGTGGCCGAACTGGCCGACGCTGGCGTGGATTTCATTTATCTTGGGTCGAGTTCTTTCCTCAGGCTGAATGCAGATGTGTTCACAGGCGCCGCCGTTCAAAACGGATTGCCAATCCTCAGCCCCTATGAGGAAGTCGTCAGGGAGCAGGATGCGCTTCTTTCTGTGGCTGCGCGAGCGGCAGATGTCGGAGCACTTGCAGCGCAACAGGCATTGAAAATCCTGAGGGATGGCAAAGAGCCGGGGGATCTGCCAATCGCACGCGTGACCGACTTTGCATACGTGGTGAATATGGACGTTGCAAAAAAGCTGGGTATGTACCCTCCTATCGAATTACTGCAAATCGCAGAAGTTGTCGAATAACGCCAGCGTATATCACTCTTTGATTACTGGACTATTCCTCCCTAAATCGGCAGACACTGACTGCGCAGTTTTAGGCGTCTTTCGCGCGAAAGTGGGACGACCGCTTAGTCCGCAATTCTACCGTTCAGCAGATTTCAGCGAACGTCCGCTGCCGGTCAATGCAGACCTTCAGGCGAAAATTCTCGGAATGACCACCAACAATAACCGCTATCTGTTCCTAAGCTGTCATCTGACTGAAAGACTCAGATGACCGCGACGAGCCCACTGCGGACCGACCGAACTTGAACAGAGTACCCGGGTCAGATAGTTTCGCAACGGAAGCCAAGACGCTTCTGCGTTGCTCAAAAAGTGATCCACATTGCGACGACCTTGTGCGGCAATTCTTGATTGCCAGATTGGACCGTGAAGATGCATCCAAACGCGTTGACATCAGAAGAAACGAAATTCTCGCTGGTTGTTGCAGTATCGCTCGCTTTCTTTTTCACATCGGGACAAGAGGCCGCTGCGCAAAAATCCTGTGCTACTGAATTGCCGTCACTTCCTGACGTGATGCTTTCTCAGACGTCCGCTGAAACCGAGCCTGTATCACACTGTAAGGTCGCGGGTGTGATCGGTGGCAAGATCAATTTCGAGCTTCTGCTGCCAGATGATTGGAATGGCAAATTTGTCATGGGCGGAGGAGGCGGTTTCGTAGGATCGGTGATGAATACATCGCTGATGTTTAACTCTCTCCAATCGGGCTATGCGACCGTCGGTACCGATACAGGCCACCAGGGCCATCCGGGTGACGCAAGTTGGGCTCTAAATGATTTGGAAGCTCTCGTAAATTTTGGACATTTGGCAGTGCACCGAACAGCGGTAACAGCCAAGGCACTGACCAACGCTTTTTATGGAAAGCCGATTTCCTACAGTTACTTCACAGGCTGCTCTCGCGGCGGCGGCCAAGCAATTATGTCGGCACTACGCTATCCCGAGGATTTCGACGCCGTGGTTGCAGGGGCACAGGCCCATAACTGGACGGGAATCGCAGTGCAGGCGACCCAAATCAATCAGGCAATGTACCCGGACCCGCAAGACTTAACGCAGGCAGTTGTAGGACCTAACGCACAGGCGCTGGTCGAAACTTCATATCTCACAGCCTGTGATGGATTGGATGGGCTAGAAGACGGTATTCTCAACGACCCACGACAGTGCAATTTCGATGTTTCTAGTCTGCAATGCGAAGGTGGTAAGTCCGTAAACTGCTTGAGCGCCGAGGAAGTCGCGGCATTCAAAGTCGTTTATGATGGACCGTCGGACTCTGATGGCAACAGTCTCTACTACGGCTTTCCCTTTGGTGGGGAAACGGCTCCAAACGGTTGGAGCCGCTGGATATCCGGTGGATTGAGTTATTTTGATGGAGACTTCCAAGAAGGTGTCGGGGCCGGTGGATTTGAGGCTCCGGTGTCTCCCAGTGCCTTGTTCAGCTTCGGCAACGGTATCATGAAGTACTTCGTCTACAATGATCCCAATTGGACGTATGTGGATTTTGACTTCAGCAACTACGCGAAGGACTCAGCGGCAGCAGCGGAGACGCTGAATGCGACGGACCCTGACCTATCGGCTTTCCGCGCACGAGGCGGAAAAATGCTGCTGTATTCGGGTTGGCACGATAGTGCAGCATCCGGGTTGGCGATGATTGGATATTATGAGGATCTCCTAGAATACGACTCAAGTGTGCCTGACGACATCCGATTGTTCATGATGCCGGGGGTAGAGCATTGCTTTGGAGGTCCCGGACCTTCGTGGGTAAATTTTCTGACCGAAATCGACGCGTGGGTAGAGTCGGGTGAAGCTCCTGATGAAATTACTGCGTATTGGCTTGACGAGCAGGCGCGACCAACTGGTGCTAGGCCTATATGCGCGTATCCGAGTGTTGCAAAGTATGACGGGAAAGGCGACCCACGTGATCCCGCTAGCTTTTCATGTCGCTTCGAAAATTGACGGCTCTCAGATAAATTCGGATGGCTGTTTAGTCCACATTGTAGACAGTCACAGTGTTTTGTAGAAAGTTCGTTTTCGGTGGAAGCAGTCGCTTCAGCCCAGGTTCGCGGCCGAACGGCTTGCTACGACCGGTTTGCGCCCCAGACCGGACACCTGACGAAATTGGTCAGATGACCGCTTCGAGTATCCGTCTTGGTCAAGCGCGGTTTTGAACCCATTCTCGATCTGCTTTGATCAATGTGTTGGCGAGCTCAATGAGTTTCCGCATGATTGCTGTGAGCGCGA
>NZ_JBXWRL010000096.1:0-7097 GCF_059612885.1 Ruegeria sp. YKSD179
CGAGGATCAGGCACACTGCCAAAAATTGACTAACCTGCGTCAGTGCAATGATGTTTGGATTCCGGCAACGTGATGTGTGTTGGCGGGATATTTGCTGGCGTGTTCTTAACGCGTAATTGAGAAGCGCAGGAAATCCAGTACCGCAATCGGACTGTATTTATCTTGCGCTTCTTTTTCAGTGAAATCCCAAATCTGCCGAAGCGAATTCCGTCTCTAACAGGCAACGATCATCAAAATCCCGGCATCGCTGTAGGGGTGAACTTATTGCTTCAACAGTGGCCCGGCCTGATCCAGATAAGTGGGGTCAAAACCGGCCAACGTCACCAGTCCGTCATAATCATCAAATACCACTTGCCCGGATTGAAAAGTAACCAGCCCCTTTTCCCGCAGTTGCCGTAGGACACGATTAACATGCACGGCACTCAGTCCCAGCGTATCGGCAAGGTGGTATTGTGTCAGAGGGCAGGCGTATCCCGTCTTGCTTGCCATCCCGACCTGAGTCAGCCTCACACCAAGTTCCAATAGAAAATGCGCCATGCGCTCACCCGCATCGCGCCGTCCTATGTTGACCAGGTGCTCAACCACCATCGCTTCATCTCGGGAGACCGCCCAAAGAATTGCTGTCGCCAGCCGGGGCGTTTGCGCAAATGCTTCCAGGAGATCATCCACTACTACTTCAATGGCTTGGATTTCCATGATTGGTTCTATGCTGTGATCCGAGGTGTGCAGCAGAACGCTCCGCAAGCCCAGAAAGTCACCCGGCACTTGGAAATCGACGATCTGACGCGACCCGTCAGTCTGGGTTTTGTAGGAACAAACCCAGCCCGAGGCCAGAATGTAGGCAGCCTGCTCTGATTGCCCTTGATGCACAAGGTCACGTCCGGCTTCAAAGGTTCTGCGACGCTTGTGCAGGCGTGCCAATGCCGCAAGTTCAACCTCAGTCAGAGCGACGAAGTTTGAAAGCTTTCGGGTGAGTGGACTGTTTTTGATAGTGCGCAAGTGCTCTTCCTTCATCGATGAGCAGCCCGCGAAACTATCCGACGCCAAGACTGCTTTCGATCAGTTAAGTATACAGCAATCTATGCCAGTATGATGCAATTCATTGTGGCGCTTCCTTGCTTGGACGCCTGTTAAAAAAGGACGTCTACCATGGCTGACCGGCAAGACCACTCAGGAATGGTCGCACTCTCAATTTGTGAAGCGCTTTTGCTTGCAATCAAAGATCGTGAGCTCCTGCCCGAACATGAAATTGTGGGAGTTCTGCGTGACGCAGCTGCTGCCCACGAAACAGCGGTCGGCAATAACGATGAAAAGGATATGCACCAGGCCGTCGCCTTTCTCATTAACCGGATCATTGCTTCCGGCTATCGGGTTCGGCAGTAGCGTAAAGTCCCGTATCGGAAAAACAAGATTATGCTCGTCAAAAAAGCTTAACAGCAAGAAGACACAAAATTGGCGTCTCGTTTCTAATCAGTTCAAACACGAAGCAAAAACCAATGTTTCAATACTTGCCATATCCCGCGTCTTGCTCGTCCGACCGAGCCGCGGCGAAGGTACGGTTCCCGTTAACGCAAATACAACGGCTGCGAATGACCTGATTGGTGACACTTGCCGCGACGCAACAATAAGTATGCCGCGACCGCGAGCAAGTGCTGCTTTAGCGAAGGCTCCAGATCGAAAGACGGCAAAGTCAGCTTACCGTGAGTTCACCAAAGCCCAGATTTCGCTTGCGCAGCGAACGGCAGGAACGCAGGCAGCAGCAGCATCCGAGGGGTGCACTGGATGTCTCCTTTGGGCCGAAATTTAACCCAAAAACTCCAGTGACCAAATCACAGGGCAATCTGTGCGTCAAACCCAGGGAATTTTTAACATAACCATAGTTATCTGTACCGCAGATGGCCAACATGCGCTTGGCCTTACCAGCTGATCCTTACAGGAAGCATCGCCCAAACCATGGTGGCCTCTTTGTCTGTTCGATTGCGAAACCGGTGTGCGATCATCGAGGGGTAAGAAAAACTGTCGCCCTTGCGCAGGACGATGACTTCGTTGTCAAGACGCAGCTCGACTTCTCCGGTCAAGACAATCGCATGCTGTTCACCTTCAAATGAATATCCTTCCAACGGCTCTGGCGGGGTGCCCGCGCCCGGGCGAAAGCGGGACAGGATCAGATAACATTGCCCCGATAGAGTGCTGGATAGAAGCTCATCCTCGAAACCAAGTTCTTCGGTTGTCCGCGTGTACATGCCCGACAACGAGCGGCGGTTTTCTGCACGGACAACATGTTTGCGTTCAAGCGAGCCTGCTCCTGATTGTTTGGGAAAGAACCAGTCGGGATCCACTTCCAGAGCCGTGCTGATTTCTGTCAGGAGGTCTTCAGATACCTTCGCCGAGCCAAGCTCGATCCGGCTCAGGTAGGCGGTCGAACAGGATACGGCCTCGGACAAGTCATTCAAGGTCAGTCCGCGCGCCTTGCGTACTTCGCGGATTTCACTGCCCAGTCGCTGGGCATCAGTGTCTGGAAAGTCGTTTTTCATGCATTCGAGATAAAAGATTTTTGTTGATTTTTCGAGAGAAATTCAACTTAGTTGAAAAGAGAGCTGAAATTCAACTAATCACGATCAACTGGGAGGACATTATGCGCTTTGATTTGATTGCCAATTTTAGCCCTGGTGAGACGATGGATCTGTTGCAAACTTTTTGCCATTGACGCTCAAGAACGCAGAGAGTGAATAGCGGCCGGTGTAATTCAGCCGAAAGTCAGTTCATGATTTCTTTCAAGGGTGCACAGTATCCGAAAGATGTGATCCTATTCGCAGTATTCTTCTACGTTCGATATGGTGTTTCATACCGTGACCTGGAGGAAATCATGGGTGAGCGCGGTGTTTCGGTGGACCACACTACACTGAACCGCTGGGTGAAGAGATACTCTAGCGCGATTGCCGAGGCCGCGCGTCGCCGCAAAAAATCTTGCGATCGTTCTTGGAGAGTGGACGAGACCTACATCAAGGTGAAAGGGGCGTGGGTATACCTCTACCGAGCTGTCGACAAGCACGGTAAGACGCTTGATTTCATGCTTTCACAGCGTCGAAACAAACCCGCCGCCACCAAATTCTTTGCCCGGGCACTGGAGGTCAACGGCCTTCCAAGAAAGATTGTCATCGACAAGAGCGGAGCCAACACAGCCGGCATCAAGGCCATAAACAAGATGTTGAAAGGCTTTGGTTGCCCAGTCCAAATTGAAATGGTCCGGCGGAAATACTTGAACAACATTGTGGAACAGGACCACCGTTTCATCAAAAGACGAACTCGCCCGATGCTGGGGTTCAAAGCCTTCGCATCAGCAGCGGCAACGTTGGATGGAATTGAAGTGGCGCACATGATCCGCAAAGGTCAACTCACGCCCGGAATCTGTCCGTTTCGTCAATTTGCAGAACTGGCGGCATAGGCAGCGGGTTCGGTGTCAACTCTTCGTTTAGTCAGAAACTTCGCAACAGAGCCCCTACAATGCGGTGTCGCTCGGTTGGTCACGCTGGAGGCAAACGAACTGCAGCGTGGTGCGTTTCTCCAAAAAGCGGCGATATTAGTTGCGCGATGGCGCAGGCAGGATGGGTGAAGAAGTGGGACAAGTACTGGCGCGACCACGAATGTCCTTAATTGCGCCAACCTCCATATAGCCAAACAAAGCATTGGTAATAGCGTCGGTAAATCATTAACCGGTTCTTTCCTTTTGGGAAAGCTCAGACGGCAGCGGTGTGACTTGTAAACTTTGGCATATCCACGAGCTTACATCTGCGTGTCAGTCTGGTTGACCCGCTTCGCCCCGAACCAAGACGCGATCCCGGAAAGCGCTGGTCGAAAGATTAGGAAAACGCGGTACGCAAGCTCAGCCATACCTAGTTGCCCGAACAGACTTCGAAGCGTTAACCTGTTTGCATGACCTATCCACGTAATCAATTTGAACCACAAGACGGTGACAGTGAAGCGGGTATCGAGATTACGCAGGATTTTGAACAGTTTTCTCAGCGCAACGACGTATTCACCCGCGCATTTTGGGACGAAACAGTAAGAACGAAAGCGACCGATGGCTTCTTTGCGTCTTACCGAATGGCAGCGTCACCGCGGCGGGGGGACGGTTTCACACAACGTGACTTCGCGCTGCGGAACGCGGCCTGGCTCATCTCGGATGTGATGACGGACCGCTATGCGGATCAAGGACGGCGAGAAGGTTTTCAAGCTTCTATCAGCTATGACACCCCAGTCGCACCAAAGCTGGTCGAAGTCGCCGACCCAGCGAAAATGTCCGCAGAGATAAAGCGAGTTGCGAATTTCTTCGGAGCCGACTTGTGCGGAGTGGCGGACATGGACAGCAGGTGGCTTTACGCTAGCCGCATCGATACCCGTGATTTCTCAGAAGTGCCAAATGATCTCCCTGAAGGCATGACTTCAGTTATCGTGCTGGGACATGAAATGGACCCCAAACTTGTGGCCACCTACCCCTCCGCTTTGGCCGGCGCGGCCACCGGACGAGAGTATTCGCACGAGGCCTCAATCGTGATGCAACTCGCCGCCTATATTCGAAACCTGGGCTACGATGCGGTTGCATCGATGAACGACACAGGTCTCGTAATCCCCTATGCGATCAAGGCGGGTTTGGGGGAATACGCAAGAAATCAGATGGTTATCACGCCTGAATTCGGGCCAAGACTGCGTTTCTCCAAGATCTTCACAAACTTGCCTTTGGCACATGATGCCCCCAAACCGAAGGGGGTTCGGGCCTTTTGCGACATATGCACCAAATGTGCGGATGCGTGTCCTGTAAAGGCACTACCGTTTGGTCCGCCCGAGGTTGGGGGCAACAATGTCTCTGCCATAAAGGGCGTGCGTAAATGGACCTCAGATGCAGAGAAGTGTTTCGGCTTCTGGGCGAAGACATCGACTGACTGTGCAATCTGCTTGCGCGTTTGTCCTTTCAATCGGGACTTTCGAAAATGGAAACATCGAGCATGGTTAAAGCTGGCTCTATCACCTTTGCGAAAGCTGGCATTGTGGCTTGACCGCAAAAGAGGCGGACGAGTGAAACCAAGCGCATGGTGGAACGAGTAGAGCAAAGTGGAACCAAGCGAGATCACGGTCTATCGACCCAACAAGCCCGTGCTAAAGGGTAATCGCCATTTTTGAAGTGGAGTTGCGTTTTGTTGGCCGAAAACAACAAGCCCGCGCTGCCAATTTAAAAGGGGACGAGACAACGCGGGCTTTCTGCGGTAGCAATCAAACAAATAGGCCGGTTCGACCGGAAAAAAGTCCGCACTGTCGAGGGGCTGAACGGGTAGCTGTTCAGCCCCTCTCGTGGGGGTCATCGGAATTGGAACTTCCTAGTTTTACCCGTGAAAACAGAAACGTCCACGATCCGTAAACAATCTCTTTACATTGTTTCTTAAATGGAAACAAAATGATTTTAGAACCGCTCTTTCGCCACACCTAATGTGTGCAGTTCCCGTGACCGCATTTCGTCCCGTCAAAGCCCTCACCATCCCTTACGACTTGAATTGCAAGCAGGTGATTACAATAGGCCTTCTGCCACGGTGAACTGGCCGTTAACGTCGCCGCCCAAAGCTGTGAGGGTCGCAACTGCAATTGCCGTGATAATGGTCAGGGCAACACCGTACTCGACGATGGTCGCACCGCGCTCGTCACGTGCCAGTGTTTTCATCATTACATAGAGCTTCAACATTTTACTCTCCTAGTTAACTCACTAGATACACACCGATGCCGTACAAACTGACGGCGCTAACACCCCCCTTAAAGAGGGAGCCTTCATCAAACATACGCCCCTTGGAACAGGGCGTGCATCATCCAAACTGTGGAAAAGCACACGTATAAGGTGAAAGAATTGGCAACTTCACTGTGGTGCGCCTCGGGATACTACAGAAAACCGTGCTGCCAATTTTACAGGGGACAAGGCAACACGGGCTGTCTGCGGTAGTAAACAAAGACGTAGGTCGGTTGGATCAGAAAAAAAGCCCGCGCTGCCGAGGGACGGTCAAACGCGGGTTCAAGTTGACAGTACCGCCGAAAACGGCATGGGAAATGTCACATGGGGATTGTGACCTACGTCATTTAGTTCAATCCAGCGATTTGACCAATCCCTTGGGTCGCATCCGATTGACGCCCATTTTTTTTGTCAATTTTCCCAGAATGTTGGAAATAGAACGAGTAAGAAGCGTGAGCGCACCGGCCCTGACACTGACGCTTCAAGTTCACGATCTGACTGCCGCTCTAAAAGTTTTCGTTTTTCGACGCACAAAAGGATTATGTTCGAGGCTAGTTTCCTTACTGCATTGGACCTGAACGCGATGTGCAACTTGTATTCCAACACGATGGTCTTGTCAGAAGAACTTTGCTTGAGCGGGGCAGGGGGTATGCGTAGCGTTTGGGAATGACCAAACCTGCCTTCTTCAAGTACTTTAAGACCAGTCCCGAGATCATCCGTCTTGCGGTGATGCTGTATATTCGGTTTCCACTCTCGCTTCGGAATGTCGAAGATCTGCTGCACGAGCGCGGGATCGATGTCAGCCATGAAACCGTCCGATACTGGTGGAACAGGTTCGGCCCAATGTTTGCTTCTGAGATTAGACGCAAACGGGTCCAGCAACTTCGTGCATTGGCGATAACATCACTAACGCTTGATGAGCGTCCAAAAAGCGGCTGCAAGAGTTCAATGCATCCGCTCCAAATCAAAATGCCGACGGCGCTCCAAATCCTCGTGCGGCTTCTGACTAATGCTAAAGGAAGCACAATAATCGCGTATGCAATGATATGCATCGCTTTGTCAGCACTTCCCGGATCACCAGCGCTCCCCGGCGGAGACAGGCTTGCAAAAGAAATGCTTGCGACTCCAATGAACGTTGCAGCAACGCCCAAAGGCGACAACCAAGAGTAAAGCGCTGAGAGCTTCGGCATCATTAGGCAGCCGACTCATAAAACTTGATCCACAATCGTATCGAGGCCAGTTTGATCATGGCCATGAAGTTGCGTGACGTTTTCTCGTACCGGGTTGCGATACGTCGGAATGAGGCTTTGAGGCGTCCGAAGAACCG
>NZ_JBXWRL010000097.1:0-6854 GCF_059612885.1 Ruegeria sp. YKSD179
CTGTTCAATCACACCGGATTGCTTGTGGTGACGAACAACCTCAACATTGCAGTAATATTATCCGGCCATCCTACGATTGAGGTGGTTGTTGCAGGGGGGCACTTGCGAAACTCCGACGGGGGCTTGGTCGGAGATCTTACACGTCAGGTGGTTTCACAATTCCGGTTTGATTTGGCCGTAATTGGTTGCTCAGCTCTGCACGAAGACGGAGATATTTTGGATTTTGATATGCGAGAGGTTGGAGTCAGCCAGACGATCATCGATCGAAGCGACAAGGTATTTCTTGTGGCCGACTCATCAAAGTTTGATCGTAAAGCGCCCGCGCGCATCGCCTCCCTGTCCGATATAGATACATTCTTTACCGATCAAGTTGTTCCGATGCGCTGTGCAAAGCTGTGCGAGGAGGCCGGAACCAGAATTTCCGTCGCTGTTCCAGAGAACAACCGAAGTTGACAGTATCCAAGCCTCGCTAAAGGCGTCTGCAGCTTAGAACCAGTAAGTAGAATTCAAGTTAAAAGCATATGGATGGAACGGCGTTTCCTGCACTGAAGTAAATTAGTCATGTCGCTTCTTGCAAATGGAATTCGTGAATCGTCAAACGCCTAGCTCCTGCTTCTGTCAAAATAGTCAGGAAAAATGGAGGCAATGATGACCACGCAAATCCAATCCCGGTCTCGGTCGGGTGGGCGTTCTGCCCGTCGCGCACTACGCACTGCGCCCAAGTTCGATATGTTGCCTGGTCTAACGCGCAGCATTCCGTTGTGCGAAGTAATGGATGGAGCCCAAGTGGAACGCATCGACAACGCCTCAATGGACATACTTGAAAACGTCGGCGTTCAGTTTCGCGATCCAATTGCATTGGAAGACTGGAAAACAGCGGGTGCAAAGGTAAAAGGTGAGCTTGTTTATCTGGATCGAGGTCTAATACGCGAATTGATTGCGACGATACCGTCCGAATTTACTTATCATGCTCGTGATCCGGAAAAAAATGTCCGCCTTGGCGGAAAACATTCGATCTTTGTACCGATGACGGGCGCGCCATTCTTGCGGGATTTGGACGATGTTCGCCGAAATCCAACGCTGGACGATCTGGCAATGTTTCACAAACTTAGTCATATGTTGCCAGCTCTGCACTCCAGCGCACACCACATCGTCGAACCTTACGACCACCCAATTAGTCAGCGTCATCTGCAGATTACATATTCGTCGATGAAATATTCCGACAAGACTTTTATGGGAATGACAACATCCCCAAAGAACGCTGAGGACGTCATGGAAATGTGCGCAATCCTATTCGGCGAACAGTTTCTTGAAGATCATCCTGTTACAACTGGCAACTGCAACGGCAACTCCCCTCTTGTCTGGGATGAAACCATGCTGGGTGCAATGCGCGCGTTTTGCCGCCGCAATCAGCCTGTCTTGTGTTCTCCATTTGTCTTGGGAGGCGCAAACACGCCCGCCAGCGTTCCCGCGACAGTCGCACAGCTAAACGCCGAAGCGCTGAGTGCTTTGGCCTACACGCAGGTAATCCGCAAGGGCGCACCTGCAATCTACGGCCATTACCTTTCAACCGTTTCGATGAAATCCGGCGCACCAATGGCTGGAACACCTGAAATCAGCCTGATGAATTTCATGATCGGTCAAATGGCGCGGTACTATGACGTCCCCTGGCGCACGTCGAACACTTTGGGCGGGGCAAAAACATTTGATGCTCAAGCCGGTTATGAATCCGCGACCACACTTAGTGCCGTCATCCATTCGGGCGCCAATTATATTTGGCACAGTGCCGGTTGGAACGAAGCCGGAATGCACTGCTCTGTCGCCAAATTCATCGTTGACGCTGAACAATGTGCTATGGCCTATCGAATGGCCGAAGGACCAAAATGGGGTGACTTTGATCAGGCTTTGGCGGCTGTTCCGGATGTTGGCCCAGGCGGGCACTATCTTGGTCATCCGCATACTCAAGAAAATTTCCAAACCGCGTTTTTCATGCCGGAATTGTTCGACAATAATTCTATCGAGCAGTGGGTTGCCGAAGGAGAGGTCGAGATAACCGAGCGTGCCCTGAAACATGCGCGTAAATTGTTAACTGATTACGAGGAACCGAAACTGGATATTGCCAAGAACGAGGCATTGTTGGACTTTATTGCGCGCCGTGAACGGGAGATTCCAGCAGCGGACGAACTAAATCAAAGTTTTTGAGTGCGTCGAGCCGACGAGATCCATCGATCGACGTCGACTGTTTCATATTTCCTGTCCCGTCATTCCTTACCCGAACGCCATTCTTTCCACGCCAGATAGCTGTTGGCGCCAAGCGATGCGAGCGGTTCCGGCGGGAGGCGTGGCGGCATTGGTTGTTCCAGAAAATGATCGGCTATTTCTGACCCCCCGTTCACCAACAGCTCGGCAACGCCCATGCCTTGCAACGTTCCGCGTGCAATGCCCAATCCGTTTTGGCAACAGGCAGAAAATACGCCTTGTGCCAACTCGCCGAATGCGGCGGAACCGTTGCGGCTTAGGCACAACATACCTCCCCAGCGATGTTCCATGCGCACGTCTGGCAGATTTGGAAACCGTTCTAGGAACTTTAGGTCATGCACACGTCCGGCACTTTGCAGTCTCTTCGAGCTGGCCTCCATTGTCGGCTGAAAGCTGGAGCAGGTACGGATCAGAACTCGATCACCATAGCTACCAGATATTCGTCGAACCGAGGTACCCATTGGATCTGCCGGTGTCACGGACCATCGGCTTTGCCCGCCCAAAGTGCTAATCTGCTCGGGTGTAAGCGGTTCAGTCATCGACGCATAGAGACAGATGTGCATCAACCGGCGTTGAAAGAATCCAAAACTCTCCAAGTGACCATTATTAGCTAGGATGATGCGTCCAGTCGCAACCTGAGCAGCCGGTGTTTTGACCAGCCACCCCACGCCTTGTTTTTGAAATCCGGTCACCGGCGACTGTTCAAACAGATTTGTCAGTGTTGCCATATGCGAAGCCAATGCTCGGACATAACCCGCAGGCTGGATCATCACTGTGCCTGGTGCGTAAAGGCCCGAGGTATAATGCGGGCTTCCAGTGATTTCCCGCATCTCTCCTTGGTCCAGCAACTTGAATGGCTCCCCCAGCCTTTCAAGATGCGTAGCGAAGTCTCGATTGTGCTTATCCCCGGCATGGGTCGCCGCAGCGTTGAACTTTCCACATGGATCAAACATCTCGTCCGGTAGACCGTAATCCTGCGCAAAGTCGGTCGCGAACCCGATCGCTTTGCGGTTCAGAGCGATTGTTGCCCGATCCGCCTCAAGACCACCATCGCCCGCATAGTTTTCGGAAGCCAGATCATGCGGCAAATCGATCATAAATCCCGAATTTCGCCCCGCCGAACCGTCTGCAAAACGTCCAGCTTCCAAAAGAACAATTTTCAAAGATGGATCGAGTTGGTGCAATCTGCGAGCAGCGCTTAGCCCCGCAAACCCGCCGCCCACAATCGTGATGTCTGCTGAGATGTTGTTTTGCAATTGCGGCAGTATATTTCGCGGCTGCAGGATGGCATTCCATCCTGCTGGGCCGGTCTGCCTTGGAAGAAGCCGTGCCGTGTACTCGGTCAATCCACGGCCTCATCCGTGTCATCGGCCAAATCAATCCAGATGGTTTTCAATTGGGTATATTGATCATGGGCATGAATAGAGTTGTCGCGCCCACCGAATCCAGATTGTTTGAAACCTCCGAACGGGGTCGAGATATCCCCTTCGCCAAAACTATTGACCGTGACAGTTCCTGCCCGGATCGCGCGCGCCCCCCGAATGGCTCGTTTGGTATTCGAAGTGAAGATCGAGGCGCAGAGACCGTATTCCGTGTCATTCGCGATGTTAATAGCCTCCTCAAAGCCACTAACCTCAATCACTGAAAGTACAGGTCCAAAAATCTCTTCACGTGCAAGTGCCACGTCGTTGCCACGGACCTCAACTACTGTGGCTTCGACAAATCCGTTGTCCGCCTTGCCACCTATTAGAACATCTTCGGCTTGGTCCAAATAACCGCACACCTTTTTGTAGTGACCGTCACTGACCAAAGCACCCAAGCGCGTTTCAGGGTTCAATGGGTCGCCGACATTCCAATGTTTGACATGATGGGCTATGCGTTCCAGCAATTCAGCCTTAACATCCTTGTGCACTATTAGCCTTGAAGAGGCAGAGCAGTTTTCGCCCATATTCCAGAATGCCCCATTGACTACATGGGCGGCGACGCGGTCGAGGTTTTCGGCATCATCCATGACAATAGCAGGGTTCTTGCCCCCCATTTCCAACACAACTTCTTTGGCGTTGCTTTCTGCGGAATAGGTCAAAAACCGCTTGCCGGTGACAGTCGAGCCGGTAAAGGAAACCATGTCGATGTCCATATGCCGCCCAATGGGTTCTCCCACCTCTGCCCCACCGCCGGGCACAATGTTGAGAACCCCCCGCGGCAGTCCCGCCTCCATTGCCAGTTCTGCCATACGTAACGCGGTTAAGGTGGTTTCTGCGGCTGGTTTAACCACGACCGAACAACCAGCAGCCAACGCTGGCCCAATCTTCCAGGCCAACATCAGCAGTGGAAAGTTCCAGGGTAAAACCAGGCCAACAACGCCAATCGGTTCACGTATGACCATAGCAATGTGGTCGTCGCTGGCAGGTGAGACTTGATCATAGATTTTGTCGATCAACTCGGCATGCCATTTAAGACATTGGATCGTTTCAGGAACATCAACGGATTCGCAATCGTAGATCGTCTTACCGCTGTCGATGCTTTCCATCACCGCCAGTTCGCGTGCGTTGCGCGTCATAAGCTTGGTTAACCGGATCAACACGTCCTTGCGGTCCGATGGGTGCAATTTAGACCAGCGGCCGTCGTCAAATGCCTCTCGGGCTTTTTCGACGGCAAAGTCAACGTCTGCCGCTCTGCAGGCGGCTATTTCGGTCAGCTTTTCGCCCGTCGCTGGATTGATTGTTGTGAAAGTCTCTCCTGAGATCGCGGGGCGGAAGGCACCGTCGATGAAGGCACCCGTTGGCAGGGTCAAGTTTGCAGCAATGGACTTGTATTCGTCTTTCGTCAACAGATCCATATCTCTTACCCCTCAGCCACGATGTTGGAGATTGTTTTCTTTAGGACTCGCGTCACCTGTTCCAGTGCCCGCTTGTCATCTTTGTTCAGACCTTTGAGGGGGGGGCGCATCGCGCCCGCTTCGATCCCGTTCATTGTAACACCATGCTTAATGGTCTGAATAAATTTGCCACCCTGTTCGAGTACCCGCATCAAAGGCATCATTGCGGACATGATCCTGCGACCCTTTGCAAAGTCACCCTCAACAATGCAAGCCTGATAAAGCGCCACGTGCTCCGCTGGCAGGAAGTTAGACCCACCGCACACCCAGAAAGGCGCACCCCAAGCGAAAAACTCCAACGCTTGATCGTCCATACCGCAACCAAGTTGTATATGAGGGTAGTCCCGGGCCAAAAGATGCACGCGATTGATATCACCAGAACTTTCCTTGATACCGCAGAAATTTCGGCTTTGCCCAACACGGTCCAGAAACTCCTCACCCATCATCGTGCCTGTCCGATGAGGATAGTTGTATAACATCACCGGAAGATCGGCGGCCTTGTCTATTACCAAGGCATTCAATGCATTTTCTCTGTCGGTAGGCACCGAATAGGCCGGACTAGCTAAAAGAATGGCATCAGCGCCAATTTCACGTGCGCCTGCGGCCAGCGCAACTGAATCCGGGGTCATCATCGCTCCGGTGCCAATTACCAACGGCAATCGACCCTTCAGGCGTTCTTGTGTAAAGGCCGCCAGTTCCAAACGCTCAGAAACCGTCTGCGAATAGTTCTCTCCGGTCGAACCGCCGGAGATAAGCCCGTGAACGCCGTTTACGACCAGAAACTCAATCACGTCGGATAGTGCGTCCCAATTGATGCTGCCATTTGTGTGATAGGGAGTAACGACCGGAGTATAGATCCCGTCAAATTTGAATAAGGGGGTCATTTGCATCCTCAAGCAGATGTCTTTCGCGCCATCGAACCCATTGGTACGTCCAGTGCTGCTGGTGTGACGTACTGTTCGATCTGGCCTCGAGACAGGTTCCAGTGATCGATCGCCAACTGCGCAGCAGCAGCTTCGTCGCACGTTTCGATGGCGGCGATTATTGCGTCATGCTGACTGCTGGCC
Organism: Ruegeria sp. YKSD179; assembly: GCF_059612885.1. Taxonomy (NCBI): domain Bacteria; kingdom Pseudomonadati; phylum Pseudomonadota; class Alphaproteobacteria; order Rhodobacterales; family Roseobacteraceae; genus Ruegeria; species Ruegeria sp. YKSD179. The sequence continues at coordinate 6,205 of NZ_JBXWRL010000097.1, forward strand.
TCGGATAATTTATCGGCCATCAACTGATCCTGTGGACGGTAGAAGGTCATGCCTATTCGGGCGTGGTCGATCAAAAGACGCTTGAAAGACGGCAGCAGATACACATTGTCCGCCATCTCACCGGTGATTTCATGAAACTTGTTGTTGGCCATGGCGCGATCAGCAGCTGACCCTGACCTTAGCGTCGCCTTGAATGTGTCTTGCGCCAACTTGAGGGATTTAATTTGGTCCGGTTTGGCATTCGTTGCTGCCAACTGCAAAATAGCACCATAGATCATTGGCGCCGCCAGAAAAAAATCCCGCAACGTTGTGTAAGTCAGTGCGGATACCCGAGCACCTCGGTTTTCGCGCAATTCAACAAATCCTTCACCCGCGAGCTGGCGAAAAACTTCGCGCAATGGGGTACGCGACAAGTTGAACTCTTCAGATAAGCTTACCTCATCAAGATCTTCCCCCGGGTTCAAGGCAAGCGTCAGGACAGCCGATTTCAAATGCTCGTAAAGTTCCGACTTCTTGCTTCGGGACGCATCTTTCATTGATTTACCTATGTTGAACCATGTTATCAGCTTCAAGCTGTATATTGAAAATGCATTTTGCATACAATAAGAATCTATACTGTGCGCAAAAAGGTGATCCTGCTTCTGAACAAC
>NZ_JBXWRL010000098.1:0-6936 GCF_059612885.1 Ruegeria sp. YKSD179
CTTCAAGCTGACACGTAGCGCTGCTCTTAACGAGTGGCGCGAACTTGGCGCGGGATAAAGGACAGCCTCACTGGTCTACCAGAGACGAGTTCGAATTCGTCTGACAGCACCGTTTCAGAACCAATGAGGTTGTTCATCGGACTGGATCCTTGTGGGTACGGAACGCATCCTCTTCGGCGGACAAAAGCTGCGCTGATCTATCGGAAGACTGGCAACCTTCGGGCCGTCCAACTCCTGCTTGGACACACCAAGGTTGATAGCACGGTCAGGTACCTTGGGGTCGAACTCGACGACGCGTTGAGCATCTCGGAGAAGATCGACATCTGACGGTTTGACGGACGGCAGCAGCCGTCCGTCATCTCAAAACGGGTTCCGAAGTTTAGGCGCGAACGGCCGCTCCTTCGGATACCAGACTTTGGATTATTTTCGTTAAATGACCGCCATGCGGACAAAGCTGTCATTCGTGAGAGACGTTCGAGTAACTGGTGAAGCTCATAATTGACTTAACTGCCTAGAGAACGGACTTTGTCTGGGGGTGAATTTGCGTGGCTTAAGAAAAATGGCGATCTCGATAAAACTACTATCTGACGACCTTGGCTATGAGGAAGCTCGCGATCTCTGCCGTGAATGGCTGGAATGGCATTGGGAAAACTACCCATCAGATTGGCCTGTCGAAGGAAATCCCATGGAACCCGAGCGCTTCAAAAAAGTGCTTGAAGACATGCCAAACTTGCACGCAAGGCCGCGAGGCGGCATCTTTGTGGCGTCCATTGCCGACCAACCGGTAGGCTGCGTTATGTACTCTGAACAATCCGCCCTTGTTGCCGAATTCAATCGCATGTTTGTTAGCGAAGCTGGCCGTGGGCACGGAGTTGGTCGCCGTCTGCTGGACGCGATGTTCAATCAAATGATTGAAGACGGTTACCAAATGGTTATGTTTACGTCCGCTAAATTCCTGACACACGCCAAAGCCATGTATGAGAATGTCGGTTTCACCAATAGGCCTCATCCTGAAGGTTTTCCCGACGAGTGGATACCTTACACTTACTGCATGGAACGTTCGCTCAGGGATTGATGCAGCAATTCGGGAAACGTGCAGTTCCCCCTGACATTGCGCTAGGTGCCTACGTTCAGTGAGTTTCACTAAATGTCTGCTGTGCGGACTTACCAGACGGTCAACTATCGCGCTGCTTCGAGGATGATTGAAACCACTTCACTTTCAAAAGACAGTGGTCTCGGTTAGCTTAAGCTAAGAAATTTGTTTCGATTGCTGGGTTGACCGGCCTCGCAAGAGCACACTGTGTTTTTAACGTCGGCAACTGGCGGGAGGAGACGCACGTGGGATTCGTATCAATGCGGTCAATCAGCCATAAACTTCTTCATTGGATGAGCGCGCTGATCGTGGCTTTGCCCAGCGGCGCAGTCGGTCAGTCTGACACAGCAACAATTCCTCGGATTGGTTTACTAACCTGGTCGGCGTGTGAAGAAGCGTGGCTATCGAACAGTTCCGGTCCTTTCTTGCGAGGGTTGGGCGAGTTTGGATACAAGCCTGGCGAGTCCGTTTTGATCGAGTGCCGTAGTGCAGGCAAAAGTTATGACGGACTATCGGAGGCGGCGGCCGACCTCGCAAAACTCCCATTAGATGTCATTGTCGGAGACTCGGAGCCGGTGGCCCACGCCGTGCGCACCGAAACGTCGACAATCCCAATGGTGATGATCATTAGTGGCGATCCGGTGGACGGGGGTCTAGCACAGAGCCTTGCAAAACCGGGTGGTAACGTCACGGGCGTCACCTACTATGCCACGGAACTCACCGCCAAGCGGCTGGAACTCCTGGCAGAGTTGCTTCCAGAACTGACAAATGTCGGCGTCCTCGCCAATCCGAATGTGGCTTACATGCCATTTGAAGAGGATGCCAAACGGGCCGCTTCCAGGCTAGGTATTACTGCAACAGTATACCAGGTTCGTGAACCCGACGATTTAGTGGAGGCGTTCTTGCGGATGAAAGCCGACGGCGCTCAGGCAGTCTTCGTGCTGCCCGACTTGATGCTCGCTAGTCAAGTTACAAAGATTGCCGAACTCTCTCTGAATCACGGTTTGCCGTCGATGGGGTGGGGTGGTTGGTTCACGCCAGCTGGCTTTTTGATGGCCTATTCTTCGGATTATTACACGATGATCCATCGGCTCGCCTTCTACGTGGACCAAATCTTGAATGGTGCAAATCCGGGCGACTTGCCAATTGAGCAACCAACTACTTTCAGCCTGTCGATCAACATGAAAACGGCAGAGGCCCTTGGTGTGGAAGTGCCGCAAGGTTTGTTACTGTTGGCGGACGAGGTGATCGAATGAAACGCGACTGCAAGCCAATTGTTACGATTGGTGCCGCGTAGTCGTGAAAGGTGCAAGGGGAAAACCACGTCGGTCTTTGTTCCGAAAATATTTCCTGGTTTTGTTTATTGTCGTGAGCGTTCCGCTTCTGACCACTGGCCTAAGCGACGCGTGGTTTGGCTATCGCGATCAACGCGCCTTTCTCAACTCTCTTTTGCGGTCGGAGGCGAATTCAGCAGCCTCACGGATTGAGACTTTTCTCGACACTATCAAAAACCAACTCAGTTGGACCGTTCGGCTAAACTGGTCAGCGGATACTCGGGATCAACACAGATTCGACGCTTTGGGAGTTCTTCGCCAGGTTCCGGCTGTTATCAGCATTACGCTGGTAGATGGCGACGGGGTCGAACAGCTCTTTTTGTCACGGATCGACCTGAACAGGATCGCGAGCGGAATTGATCGTTCCCGTGATCCAGCGGTGTCTGGAGCGCGATCCACACAATTATGGTACGGCCCGGTCATATATTACCAAGGTTCAGAGCCGCATATGACAATTGGCCTGTCTGGCAATCGCAAGGCCGCTGGCATCGTGGTCGCTGAGATCAATCTGAAACTCATCTGGGATGTGATATCGGCAATTAAAGTGGGAGAAAACGGCCAAGCATTTATTTTGGATGAAACCAATAAGCTTTTCGCACATCCAGACATCAGTCGGGTGCTACGTGGCACTGATGATGCGACCTTGATAGCTATGCGCGATTTGCGAAGGGCAATTGATGAGGCTGAAGGTGAAGCGATCGTCGCCAAAAACATTTCCAATGGAAATGTCGTAATTGCGATGTCGGCCGTCTCAGGAACGGGATGGGCAGTTTTTGTCGAGCAACCGCTATCCGAAGCCTTTGCCCCAATCTATTCCGCCCTTTGGCGTACAGCAGGGCTGATGCTCGCGGCCGCCGCGTTCTCTGCATTGCTTGCCTTTTGGCTCGCTCGGCGCATGGCTCGTCCCATTGGTGAACTAGAAAAAGGCGCGGACCACATCGGCGCAGGCGACTTTGACTACCGGATCGAAATCGCCACGGGCGATGAACTCGAACTTCTTGCGAACCGGTTCAACCTAATGGCCCGAGGTCTCGCTGTATCTCAAGAGCGATCAGAACGGATCTCTAGACTAAAGCGATTCCTGGCACCGCAAGTCGCCGAGTTAGTTGAAAAGTCAGGGGACAAAAGCGTGCTAGCGGGGCAGCGTGCGGAAGTTGTCGTGGTCTTTTGCGACCTTCGCGGCTTTACCGCATTCTCCGCCGGATCCGAACCCGACGAGATAATGCAGGTGTTATCTGACTACCATGAGGCACTCGGTTCCATCATCACGCGCTATGAGGCCACGTTGACGAACTTTTCAGGAGACGGGCTGATGATTCTTGTAAATGCTCCGGTACGGTGTGCAGAGCCAGCAATACGAGCAGTGGACATGGCAATTAAAATGCAGACGGAAATTCAAAAGCTCGTCACCCAGTGGCGTTCCCGAGGTTACGAACTCGGGTTCGGAGTTGGACTTGCGATCGGCGAGGCAACGGTCGGTCGAATTGGGTATGAAGGTCGCGTCGAATACACTGCCATTGGTAACGTCGTGAATTTGGCTTCGAGACTGTGTTCATCTGCTGACAATGATCAGATCCTCATTGATCCCGTATTGGCGGAGACCGCGCGTGGAAATTTTTCTTTGGTTTCACTCGGTCGCCGCAGATTCAAAGGTTACGAGAAACAACTAGCCGTATTTAGCGTTTCCCATAGTTAGTTTAAAATCCCGTCGGACTAGGAACTGGGTTTCTAGCGCTGACGCCGAGGGAATGGCAGGATGTTAACGCGACGCTGTTGTCATAAACCCCACGACCATGTGAAGCCAAGTCACTGGATCGTCTGATGACAGAGCATCAGAGTAAGCCTTAAGTGAATTCTATGGAATTGGTATTTGCATATGGTGCGGGTCTGCTGACCCTAATCAACCCCTGCGTCGTGCCGGTGTTGCCTATTGTGATCGCCACCGCGTTTCAGTCTAGTAGCTTTGGGCCCGTCGCCCTGTCCGCTGGGTTGAGTTTGTCGTTTGTGAGTTTGGGCGTCGGTATCACCGCATTTGGACAGGTGCTAGGGATCGACATCGACACGATTTCTAAGGTCGGGGCCGGACTGATGGTGCTGTTCGGTTTGGCGCTCTTAGTTCCGCAGGCCGGGGCGGTTCTGGCTGGAGCAACGGTTGGACTTTCCTCACAAGCTGATGCGCAAATCGAATCGCTCGACCGCAGCGGTCTGCGTGGGCAATTCCTTGGTGGGCTGCTGCTAGGCGCTGTCTGGAGCCCTTGCATCGGTCCGACACTGGGCGGAGCAATCTCGCTTGCGTCACAGGGCGAGGGACTTCTGCGCGCCACTGCTATCATGGTGTTCTTCGCCGCAGGCGTCTCGACGCTGATCCTTGGGCTTGCCTATGGCACTCGCGGCGCCTTCGGGCGCTACAATACACAACTCCGCGCGCTTGCGCACAGCAGCAGGCCTATCCTTGGAGTGGCCTTTGTCACCGTAGGCCTGGCATTATTGTTTAACCTTCACCACATAATCGAGGCCTGGCTGATCGGTGTTCTGCCTGCATGGTTGATCGATCTCTCAGTCTCTTTGTAACAACGATCAAAGGAGCCCACTCATGGATCGCCGTCACTTTCTCGTCTTGACCGTCGGTGCAGCGTCTTTGCCGTTTGCCGGCAAGGCAGCCCCGCTGGAATACGAACCTGGACTATTGGAAAAACACCTGAAAACCGGAGATACTGTGTTTCTGGATTTCAAGGCCAGCTGGTGCAGTACTTGCGCTGCGCAAGAGCGGGTCATCAATACGCTGAAATCGGAAAACTCCGATTACGAGGCCAATATTACGTTTATCGACGTTGATTGGGACGACTATGGAAAATCGGAGCTGGTCAAACGCATGAACATTCCGCGCCGTTCGACACTTGTCGTGCTGAAAGGGGATCAGGAACTGGGCCGCATAGTCGCCCAGACGGGTAGATCACAAATCAAGGCGCTGATGGATACTGCTTTGGAGGCCGCGACTGCTTGACTTTGAACTACTGGGAAGAACCGTTGGCAACCCAGGCCTATCGGTATCAGTGGCTATTTCTTCAGTAGAGCAAACTGGCGCTTCTGGCGCTAATCTTCGCCGTTACTTTCGGCCCTTTGCCGCACATTTGCTACTCAATCGGTTAAACTACCTCCCTCGTAAACCCATTTGATGGCGGCGGGGTCCGGGCAAATCCGGCTACCGACCTCGCGCAGGTGCCGGGAAATTTCGTCCGTCATTCCATCCATTCTTGCCTCGCCGACAGCGCCCTTGCGGATCATGGCTCCGGAATTTAGAATTGGGATCTCTGAGGCCGTACGCCCTTCAAACTTTTCCTCATTCGCTTTCATCCATGGGAAGGATGTAAATTCCAGTACATTGGCCCATTGTGCTTCGCTCAGCTCTTCACCAATGAATTCGGCAATTTTTCGAATTGATCCGTGGTGGTCGCTCTTCATGTCAGTAAAATGCAGGAACAAAACATTTGCCTCATTCCGGAGCGGCCACCACGCGGCGAGAAAGCCAAAGATCGCGCCTTGCATACCGTTGGCGTCAATCACATCAGAATAGAAGGATGGAAAGTCGGGTCGACAAAGGGCTTCTCTTGGCACGCCCCAGAGTTCATACCATGCGTCCGAGTGCTTGTTCAGGAATGGCCTGAATGAAACGAGGGCCTCCTCCGGATTTCGCATGATTACGACATATTTGACGTCGGTGCCCGACCCGACGCTCTGAAACGGCACCGCAGGTGGCGGCGAATGCGTCTTGAAAGCGCGGCGCGTGTTGGTTGGCATGGCTGTTACCCGTTCAACCACGACTTCCTGGGGCTGCCCGGGGAAGGCCAAAAATTCAATCCAAGGCACCTCTTCGTAGACGTCTCGAAAATCATCAGTCCCGCCCGTTAATAACTGATGAACGATGTTCATTGTCCAGGTTGTCCCGCTTTTAATTGGAACAGAAATCACCACATCACCGTCCCTCCAAGCGATCTTTTGTTGAATTTCCGGAACTATCCATGGTGGCCCTGAAGGTGGGGCGGCGTCTTCTGGGGCGGCGTTCATTATAATTGACCTCTCATTGGCCTCTCTTCGGTCGAGAGGACTAAACCACTAACTTACCCCGTAAGAGCAGACTTTTCCAAATCCCGCGCACTAGGACCACCAAGGTAGATGCGTCATGACAAAAAATGACGGGCAACGAACAGCTCCATTTTCACGCCACTCAGGTTCAATAATAAAAAAACCGGAGCGGGCTGACAGCAGGCGGCCGCTGAGTTTTTTCGCATGTCTGCTTTGGGCTCGATGCAGTCATTCGCTGAAATGCCGCGAGCGACCGCAATGCGGACGAAGCCGCCGTTAGCCGCACCGCAGCGTTCAAAGACCTTCTGAGTGACCGCTGTGCAGATGGGGTGGATGGCTCCTGCTCCATCGGCGTCGCGATGCGCCATAGTGCAGGTGTCGTTATCTGCGAGAGAGGAGTCACCCCATGCAAGTTACCACGATCGG
>NZ_JBXWRL010000099.1:0-6637 GCF_059612885.1 Ruegeria sp. YKSD179
GTTTTCACCCGGCCCTTCAGTTTGCCTGGCTTCGACGAGACGCTTCCGGCAGGAGAATACGATATTGAAACGGAACTGTCCTCACCGCCCGACCATCTGCACCCTGAAGCCTGGAAAGCATCTGTAGCGGTGAGACTGCATTCCCGGGCATCCCACCCCGGTCTGACGAGAACCTTGGCCGTTTCACTGGCGGACCTCGATGACGCCCTGGCAAAGGACAAGCTGACGGGAAAAGATCTGGCAGAACTTTTCCTGGAAGAGATGCTCGCAGACCCGATGGTTCGGCTGGTGATGGAGGCCGACGGTGTTTCCGAGATGCAGCTTCGGCATCTCTACGCGGGCGGGCGCGCATCTCAGGCGGACAAAGAGGCACGGGATGCGGATACAACAGGTACATCGCCACAAGAAAACTCACAAATACAGGCTGCGGAGAACGAAGGAATGCCGACACAGAGGGAATAAGACACGTGGATCTACCCCGCCGACCGCCAAGGTCTGCGCCGGGTGCCGGTTCGCACGAGCAAGGGAGAAAACGATATGCCCGACCAGAACGGCGGCCCGGAAGACCGTGGGCCATGGCAAAGCAAACAGAAGAGCAATCCTCCCGAGATTGACGATCTTCTTCGTCAAGGCCGCGACCGCCTGAGCGGATTACTCCCTGAAGGGCGGCCGCCTCTGAGAGGGGTACTGGTTGCAGGAGCGATAGTCTTGGCGGCGGTTGCAGCCTGGTCTTCTTATTACACAGTCCCGAGCGACTCGGTCGCCGTTGTCCAGCGTTTTGGCAAATACACTGCTGAGGTTTCGCCTGGCCTGCATTTCAAATTCCCGTTTGGCATCGACGTTGCCACACTGGTGCCCGTGAAACGGCAACTGAAGCAGGAATTCGGATTCACCACGCCGGGCAGGAGTGATCCCTTCCAAAGCCCGTCAGACGGCCGACGTGAAACCGAAATGGTCACGGGAGATCTGAACGCCGCGCTTGTGGAATGGGTGGTGCAATACCGGATCTCGGATCCCCTGAAGTTTCTGTTCGAGGTACGCGAGCCAAGCGCGACTTTGCGCTACGTCTCTGAGTCCGTGATGCGCGAGGTCGTTGGAGACCGCACGGTTGACGAGGTCATCACCATCGGCCGGCAGGAGATTGAGAGCGAGGCACTTTTTAAGATGCAGGCTCTGTCCACGAAATACGCCATGGGCATCAGTATCGACCAGGTGCAGCTGAAGAACATCAACCCGCCGGGGCCTGTTCAGGCGTCATTCAATGAGGTCAACCAGGCACAGCAGGAAAAGGAACGCCTGATCAACGAGGCGCGCCGCGAGTACAACAAAGTCATTCCGCTGGCCGAGGGCGAGAAAGATCAGCGGATTCGAGAGGCTGACGGTTATCGCCTGAAACGCATCAACGAGGCGGAAGGCGACGCTGCGCGGTTCACCGCGCTTTTGGCCGAATACGTCAAGGCACCAGAGGTCACGAGGCGGCGGATATACATAGAAACCCTCCAGGATGTTCTGCCCACAATCCTGTCAAAAATCATTGTCGAAGGATCGACTACGAGCATCCTGCCGCTTTTGAACCTGGACAGGCTTCAGGAGGACCCGTCATGAGCATCAGACTGGGCCTCATTGCAGGGATTGCGGCTGCAGTTGGCGTGATTGCCTCTGGTTCCCTCTACACAGTTGGCGAAGTCGAACAGGCCATTATCACCCAATTCGGCAAACCCGTGGGAGAACCAGTTATAACGGCCGGTTTAAAGCTGAAGTTGCCCATCGTTCAAGAAGTCAACCGGATCGACCGCCGGGTTCTTGAGTGGGATGGCAATCCGTCCGACATGCCCACTAAGGACAAGCTCTACATTTCCGTCGATCTGTTCGCCCGCTGGAAAATCACCGACCCGTTGCAATATTTCCTGCGGCTGCGCGATGAGCGCAGCGCGCAATCCCGTCTGGACGATATTCTCGGCAGCGAAACCCGCAATGCCGTCGCAAAACACGAGTTGATAGAGATTATCCGGACTACGAAAGGCCGGATCCCGCTGCGGGACACGCTTCTGACTGATGAGGAGCGCGCGCAGGACATAGGTTCTCTGGTTCCTATCCAGAAAGGCCGCGCACTTGTGGAACAAGAGATTTTCGCAGCCGCCTCAGAGAAGGTTCGTGTATTTGGGATCGAGCTTCTCGATATCCGTTTCAAGCGGATCAATTACAACGAGAGTGTGCGTCCGAAGATCTATGACCGCATGATCTCCGAGCGCCGCCAGATCGCTGAACGTTTTCTTTCCGAAGGCAATGGCGAAGCCGCGCGAATTCGCGGCAACCGGGTTCGCGATCTGAACAAGATACAATCCGAAGCGTATCGCGCCGTCGAGGAAATCCGCGGCGTGGCTGACGCCTCGGCGGCTGCGATCTACGCAAAAGCCTACAACATCGACGCCCAAGCAGCCGAATTCTATGCGTTTACCCGGACAATGCAGGCCTACAAGGACATGATTTCAGGCGGAACGACGCTGGTCCTGACAACCGATAGCGAACTTTTCAGGTTTCTGAGAGGAATGGAGGCCGGAGAGCCGTCTGGGAGTACGTCTCCTCCCCCTCCCGGCCTGACGGCTGCGGCCGAACGCTGATGAATCGGAGGACAAAGAGATGACGGAAGAACCGGTGGATTTAGACGAAACGCGAAGCGCCGAACGCCAGATTGCGACCGACACCCGTTGCCGCAAACGCGGCGTTTGGGAGCAGACGCCATCCACTCCATCCGCGTTTAATAGGTTCAAAGTTTTGGGTTTTCGGCACGTGCATCCGCCGCAAACGCAAAAGTCCAGTTTGTCCGCGTCTTATCGGTTCGCATAGGGCACAACGAATGGCAACTGGTTTACATGTTCACTATTTGTTTTTCATGACGCCCAAATATGCACGCTCGGGTCAGTTGGGCCAGTTATTGAGGAAGTTCGCATCATATCCCCGTCAACACGAATTGGCTGTTGCTTTACGGGAGATCGGGCGGATCGAGCGCTCTCTGTTCATTATCGACTGGTTGCTGGACGCCGACATGCAGCGCCGCGCCCAGATCGGTCTGAACAAGGGGGAAGCGCATCATGCATTGAAAAACGCCCTCCGTATCGGTCGCCAGGGCGAAATCCGAGACCGAACTTCTGAAGGGCAGCACTACCGCATGGCCGGGCTGAACCTGCTGGCCGCGATCGTCATTTATTGGAACACCAAACATCTTGGCCAAGCAGTTGAAGCCCGAAAGGGCACCGGCCTCGACTGTTCGCCAGAACTTCTAGCGCACATCTCGCCGCTCGGGTGGGCGCATATCCTGCTCACAGGCGAATACAGGTGGAAAAATCGATGACGCCCAACCTTAGGGTGTCATTCTGCCCCCAGCCGGAGCAGACCCCATGAAGTGCTGTACTCGATGAGCGAAAAGCTAATGCGCCAGCCCGTCGATTGGCTCAAAAAATCAAACCCCGAAGTCAGGCCTTGTGCTTCGAGGTTGGTCCGTGCGGTGACGACAAAAACCACAATAATCAACAGGATCGACCCGACGAAAGCCAGTTGGAACCCGTTGTTGCGGATGCGTCTGTTTTTAAGGATCGCGGACATGAGGCGGCTCTACTAACGGAAAAGACATGGGTGAAATCGATGGGTGACAGGCGCACTCTGACTGCCACCCACGCGAAATGATGGATCAGTCGATGATCATCGGGAAGAAAACCCCGCCATCCGAATAGAGGGCATTCACGCCACGCGGCAGATTGTAGGGGGAGTTCTTGCCGATGTTGCGATCGTAGATCTCGGCGAAGTTCCCGACTTCTTTGATCATGTTGTAGGCCCAATCGTCCGACACGCCCAAACGCGCGCCATAGCCCGGCGTCACGCCAAGGAATTTCTCGATCGTTGCGGTCGGCGGGTTGGCGCGAACCTCATCCACGTTTTCAGAAGTGATCCCGTTGGCCTCGGCGAACCACAGCGAAGACAGCATCCAGTTCTGCACATCCAGCCAATCCGGATCGCCCTCTGGCACGATGATACCTTCGCCTTCAAGATCGATCACGTCCGGCAAGATGACATGCTTCTCGGCGCCATTGGGCGCATCCACCCGGCCGGCGGCCAGGCTGGGGGCCCATTCAACCTGCCCGTCGCAACGGCCTTCGTAATAGGCATTGCGCAACTCATCGCCGTTTTCGAAGGTCAGAAGCTCGACTTCGATCCCCTTTCCTTCGAGATAGGCGGCCGCCGAACGTTCGGTCGAGGTGCCTGCGGCAACGCACAAGGTGCCACCGCTCAGGTCGGCCATTGTTTGAGCCCCCAGGGACGCGTGTGCCATCGTTTGGAAAGCACCTATGAAATAGGGGCGGCTGAAGGCGAGGTTCAGTTCGGTATCGCGGCTCTGAGTCCAGCCCGAAACCTTGATGACCACGTCGATGTCGCCTGACTGCAATGCCGGCCAGCGCTGCGCCCAGCTGATCGGTACGATCTCCAGTTTGCCTTCGGATGTACCAAACAAGCCGGCGGCCAGGGCGCGGCACAGGTCGATATCGACACCTTTCCAAGTGCCTTTGTCGTCCACTTCCGCAAAGCCAAGAAAGCTGCCGTTGTGGCCGCTGCACAGAAGCGATCCGCGCTCCAGAACTGTATTCAGACGGCTTTCCGCCTGCGCGGCCTGTGCGCCCCCCACAAGAGCAGCACCTGCGATCAGCATCTTCATCGTTGTTTTCACAATAACCTCCTCCGGGTGTCGACACTGTGTCGACTCAAAACCTGTCGACACGGTGGCGACATGTCAATACTTTTTGTAGAAAGCGGCGAAAGACGCTACGAAGACAGACAGGAAGTAAAACCGAGAGAACCGCGCCAAATGCCTGCAAACAAAGAATATCCTGAGAAAGCAACTCCGAAACAGGCCAAAGGTGGCGGTGCGAAATTTGTCTACGAAACCCTCAAACGCGAAATTCTGACGCTCGAATTGGCCCCCGGGGCAGTACTGGAAGAAACCGTACTGGCACAAAGATTCGCCATGTCCCGCTCCCCGATCCGCGAGGCGTTGGTCAGACTGACAGCTGATGGACTTGCGGAAACACTGTCGAACCGCTCGACCCTTGTGGCCCCCATCAACCTCGCCGAATTCCCGCGTTACGTAGAAGCGCTGGATGCCTTGCAGCGGATCAACACCCGCCTCGCCGCAAAGCATCGCACCGGCGCGGATGTCGAGTTGATGCTGGAAAAGGCCCGGGATTTCGATGCCGCTTGCGAAGCCAATGATCATCTGCGGATGTCAGAGGCCAATAAGGCTTTTCACATGGCTGTCGCTGCGGGCGGCAAGAACCCATATTTTGCCAAGAGCTATGGGCAACTGCTGGACGAGGGTCGTCGAATTCTGCACATGCATTTCGATTACTTGCAGTCATCAACCACCGACCATCTGCTGCAATCCGAGCACTTCGACATGATCAAGGCAATCGAAGCACAGGACTTAGAATTGGCAGACCGCTTGGCTCACGAGCATACCCGGCAATTCCACGACCGTTTCACGAATTTTATGAAAGCACAGTATCTTGAAGACATCGATTTCTCGGGTTTTGAGAAGTAACCGAAGCCGGTAAAGAAAAGAAACATGGCAGGACAAACGATCCAATGGAACCAATCAACTGGGGCGGATTGAATCTCCTTTTAGTGGCGACTGCTTTTTGCTTGTTTTGACCACAACGACTGACATATTTGCAAAGCGGACATTTGTTCAAAGTGCGGCGAATTCACACTCTCCGCCCGACTCGCCAGTGCTGCGCCTACCGCTTCTACTAATCTGAGCTTTGCCATAGTCCTGGTTCTCCAAGCGTTCGCGCCGACGTGCAAAGTTTTACCAAAATGCAAAGTTGTGCCCGAACCTACACCAAGGGGTTGCATAGGACCCACTTCCCTAATTGGAAGTTGCTTTAAGGTAAGCTTACGCTTATCTTATCCTGCAATACAGTTAAAGGATGTTTACTTTGCCTGCCAGATTCCTGCCGCCTCCGGCAGCCAAACGCACCGTTAGAAAGCTCGGTCTGGACATCAAGGATGCCCGGCTCCGTCGCGGCTTGCCAGCGGGTATCATCGCAGAGCGTGCAGGCATTTCCAAGCCTACCATGGTCAAGGTTGAAAAAGGCGATCCCGGCGTCTCCATCGGCATTTATGCAGCTGTGCTTCAGGCCCTTGGTCTATTGGACGGGCTTGCCGGCATCGCAGATTCCCAGAACGACCCCACGGGCTCCGCCACCTCCCTTGAGCGCCTGCCGAAACGCGTTCATCTGTCCTCCAGCAAGAAGACCGGAGCTTGAAGTGACACGCGAGGTTGAAATCTTTCTCGACTATGGGGGCGAGATCCGCGCCGTTGGCCTCTTACGCTGCGCACCCGCGCGCGGCACCGAACGTGTCCTCTTTGAGTATGACGCCACATGGCTGGCGCGAAACGACAATTTTCCCATCGACCAGGCCCTTCCTCTAACGGGAGGCATTTTCCCCCCGTCTGCTGGAATGGACATGTTCCGGTTCCGTTGCGAAGTTTTGGTTGGATAACAAGAACGCGGTGTGGCAGCGGGTTTAAGATGCGAGTTCCGCAAATTGGCGAAATGGACAGAGTCCGGGCGTGATTTGACCC
>NZ_JBXWRL010000100.1:0-6496 GCF_059612885.1 Ruegeria sp. YKSD179
GAACTCTCCTGCTTGCAGTTTGGCCAGAAACGGAGCGTAACCCGCGTCACCCATCCAGAATTTCACAAGGTTATCGACCCCAACCGATGTCAGAGTGGCACCAGCCAACGCATCAACATAAAAGTCGGGTCCGGCGGCAGGTTGTGTCTTTGACACCGTGATCTGAAGATCGCCTGCATCATCACGCAACTTTTTTCCGTTCCACAATGCTTTCCAACGCGGATTGTCGACCTCGGCGCCCAGTCCGGGGGTTTCGCCATGCTGATAAAACTGCAAGCCAAAAATATCGTTGCCGTTATTTTCCAACGCGATGAAACCGTAAAGCGTCGACCAGAGACCGTAGCCGTGCAGAGGAAGAACGACTTTATCCAATTCACCGGATTGATCGCGCAATAGAAATATAACGCGGTAATTGGATCTGCGGCCAATTCCTGCCGGATCATCATCCAGCGCGACACTCAGGTCCGGGTCACTGGCGGCAGCGATATCGTCGAACGTCGTTGGGTCGAATTGATCATCGACGAATTCACCAGTCTCCAGCTCCAGCACATGCGGCTCGAACGCGGCAAAGGCCTCGGTGACGTCGATGCCGGGTTCATAGACGCCTGCCACCTGCAAAACGTTAACCTGCCTGTCCTTCAGGCGGTTGGCGTCCTGAACTGGTCGAAGGCTAACTGCAGCGGCGGAAACCACCATCGAGGCGACTAGGCAAACGGCAACAGCCACAAAAATGGTCTTGCCAACCGAATCCGGCGAAGCCGCCAGGAACCTGGCGATTGCACCTTTTTGCTCAGGGGGTTGCGTATCAGACATGGCGACGCGCCCTCCGTTTGATGTTGGCTTGAACGACAAAGTAATCAATCAGTGGCGCAAAGACGTTGCCGAACAAAATGGCAAGCATCATTCCTTCAGGAAATGCCGGATTAACCACGCGGATCATTACGACCATCACCCCAATCAGTGCACCGTATATGTAGCGACCCAAGTTGGTATGGCTCGCAGAAACAGGTTCGGTGACCATGAATGCTAAACCAAAGGCATAGCCCCCGATTACTAGATGCCAGTACCACGGCATGGAAAACATCGGATTGGTGTCCGACCCAATCAGGTTAAGCAACATCGTAAAGACAATTGTGCCGGCTAAACATCCAACGATCAGCCGATAGTTTGCTATTCGTGTCACTATCAAGAAGGCAAGGCCGATCATACAAGCCAATGTTGAAGTCTCGCCAAAGCTTCCTTGGATCTGACCAAAAAAGGCGTTCCACCAGGTTATGCCATCCGCAGCGAGCGCTTGATAGCCCTGAGAAGCTGAAACCGACAATGCAGTCGCCCCAGAAAAGCCGTCGACCGGTGTCCAGACCGTGTCGCCCGACATATTTGCCGGGTAAGCAAAGTACAGGAATGCCCTACCAACCAACGCAGGGTTGAGGAAGTTTTTGCCTGTTCCGCCAAAAACTTCTTTGCCGATCACCACGCCAAAGATGATGCCTAAAGCCACCTGCCAAAGGGGGGCGGTGGCTGGCATGATTAGCGTATAAAGCATTGATGTTACAAGGAAACCTTCGTTCACTTCGTGTCCGCGCACGGTAGCGAAGATAACCTCGAAGATGCCGCCAGCGACCAGCGTGACGATGTATATCGGTAGGAAATACATCAATCCATGCATTACATTGGCAAAGACGCTTTCGGGGTTCAGAGAAATTCCAATGGCTTGCAGAATGGAGATCCGCCACCCGGTTGCGGATTCTGGACCAAGCACTTCAATGGCCGAATTCGCCTGATACCCGGTGTTGTACATCCCCCACAATATACAAGGGATCGTAGCTATCACGACGTAAGTCATGATCCGTTTCATATCCACGTAAGACCGGGCATGTGGCGCAACAGATGTTACTGTTTTCGGAGTATAGATGAAGCTTTCCACCATCTCGTAGATGGGAAAGTACTTTTCGTATTTGCCGCCTTTGGTGAAGTTCGGCTCAATCCGGTCAAAGAAGCTGCGCAAACCCATTTGGCTCAGCCCTCCTTTTCAATCTTTGTCAGACAGTCGCGCAACGCCAGCCCGTATTCATACTTTGCCGGGCACGCAAAACCCACGAGACCCAGATCCTCTTCATCCAGCTCCATTGCACCCAAAGCCTGTGCTGTATCAGTGTCCATGACCAGCAGCGCGCGCAAAAGTTGTGTGGGTAAATAATCCTGGGGCATTAATTCTTCGAATGTACCAGTAGGAACCATTGCGCGTCGCCCACCATTCAGATTTGAGGTTAACGCGAATAGTTTTTTGGCGAACGCAGAACCAAGCACAGGTTGTACCGCATATTTGGATGGCATTGGTAGAATCCATCCTAAAGTTATTTGATCGTGGTCTTCGCGGATTATGGCAATTTGCCGTGCGAAACGGCCTAGGTAAGCTGTTGGACCGTCCGCAAGGTACCCTGACAGGATCGAGCCCGAGATGATCCGAGCCGTGCCATCCACGCTGATCTCATCCCGGGTCAAGTCTTCGGTTGAAGCACCCATTACCGTACTGATCAGGCGCGGCAGACGCGCAGCCGGTCCTGCCAATGAGACCACCACATTGGGATCAAGGTGCCCTGTCTGAAACAGACGCCCGATCGCTATCACGTCTTGAAAGCCAATTGTCCAAACCTGTTTATCGCCTACAAGCGGCTCCAGAAAATGGATATGCGTTCCCGCCAGCCCAGCAGGATGAGGCCCCGAAAATGCAGCCACCTCGACCCCCGGCAAATCATCTCCGGGGATAGAATCTCCATCGCGCTGGCAAAGATAGGTCTTTCCATCCGTCAGTTGTGATACCGCAGCCAGACCATCAGAAAAGGCCTCTGGCGCATCGTTTATGATCACCGCAGCGTCCCCGGCCAACGGATCTGTGTCGATCGCGGTCACAAAGATTGCTGTGGGTTTGCTTCCGGGTACAGGCATCTTTGAATAGGGTCGCGTGCGGAAGGCAGTCCATAAACCTGCAGCGCATAACTTGGCGGTTACACCTTCAGCACTAGTTGCGTCGCCAATCCCGGCAAAATCGACGCCTTTGTCATGGACATCGGAAACTTGGATGACAACGCTTTGTAACACACGGCGCGCACCCCGGTTGATAGCTACTACCCTTCCGCTGAGAGGGGCAACCATCAATGCTTCTGGAGCATCCTTATGACAAAACAACGGCGCGCCGCGTTGAACCTCGTCACCCTCCTGGACCAACATTTTAGGCTTTAGTCCGACGTAGTCACCACCCAAAACCCCTACGGTCGAAAATTCAGGTCCTGGTTGGATTTCCTGCGCCGGTGCGCCCTGAACCGGCAGGTCCAATCCTTTTTTCAGTTTGAAAGTTTGCATGTCACTACGTTCTTCCAAGCCTTTTACTTGCACCAACAGTTCTCGATGATCCGAAGGTAACCCCATCCGCTACAAATCATCGTATCGGAGGTGCCGCAATTTCATCAACAGCTAGTTGGAAACAGCTGACCTTAACCCGATTACGGCTCCTTTACGCGGGGACGAATGCAAACGCAAACCCGATACAGACCAAATCGCGACATCAATACCACATTATGGGTGGAATGCGGAAATTGAGTGCAAATACGCGTATCAAATTTGGCTGTCGCCCCCACCTCACAACCGGTGTAAGGAACCACGATGGAAGACACCGATGATCTTGAAATTTTTCTGGTCGCCACGCCCGGCCTTGAGACACCGCTTTGCGCAGAAGCGATCCAGTTAGGATTTACCGAAGCACAGGCTGTTGCGGGTGGCGTTTTATGCCGCGGCGATTGGTCCGAAGTATGGCGCGCAAATCTGGTCTTGCGGGGCGCCAACAAGGTTCTGGTGCGATTGGGTGGTTTTCCAACTGTTCACCTTGCGCAATTAGACAAGCGAGCTCGAAAATTTCCGTGGTTCAACGTGTTACGCCCAGATGTCCCTGTAAAAGTCGAAGCAATCAGTCGAAAGTCCCGTATATATCATGCCGGTGCCGCGCGGCAGCGGGTGGAACGCGCGATAACAGAATCGTTGGGCGCTCCCATTTCGACAAACGCCAAATTGCGCGTCCTTCTTCGGATAGAAAAGGATATCTGCACCTTCTCTGTCGACAGTTCAGGAGAGCCGCTCCACAAGCGTGGCCATAAAGTGGCTGTCGCCAAGGCCCCAATGCGCGAGACGATGGCCGCCATGTTCCTCCGAGAGTGTAGCTTTGATAGATCAGAACCTGTTTTGGACCCGATGTGCGGCTCAGGAACTTTCGTAATCGAAGCGGCTGAGATTGCACTCGGTTTACTCCCCGGGCGTACACGACACTTTGCTTTCGAGGAACTTGCAACTTTTGATCGCGCTCGTTGGCAGAAGATGCGCAGCACCACTCAAGAATACAAGTCCGGCTTGACTTTCTTCGGCTCGGACAGAAACGCCGGAGCTGTTGAAAGCGCCAAGGCCAACGCGGAACGGGCAGGTGTCAACGAAGTTACCCAGTTTCTCCAAAAGTCTTTAAGCGATATTAAAGCCCCACCAGGCCCCTGCGGCTTGATCATTGTAAACCCCCCTTACGGTGGAAGAATAGGCGACGACAAGCGGCTGCGGTCTTTGTATGGCAGTCTTGGCAAAGTTCTGATCGCCCGTTTTTCGGGATGGCGAGTTGGATTGGTCACCAGCAATTCATCACTCGCTCGCGCCACCCGCTTACCCTTATTGCCGCCTGGTCCGGTGGTAGATCACGGCGGCACAAAGATCAGGTTGTATCGCACCGATCCTTTGAGATGAGTGTTCAATTTTTTCCGGAAACCCAACAGATATTCCAATCCCGGCGAAACGGGTTTTCGTGTTATGTTTGGGAAATCCCTCTTGCGCACCCACATCCCGAAGTATAGATCACGCGCCACGGTCGGAGTGTAGCTCAGCCTGGTAGAGCACTGTCTTCGGGAGGCAGGGGTCGGAGGTTCGAATCCTCTCACTCCGACCAAATGAACACGGCAACCTAGGGAAGAGCCGTGCCACTTTCGTACCCGCCAATTTTTGATTGAAACTGGATCAGGCCGCGCCAAGCGCGAGGGCTGGACCAAAGAACTCGTACCGTATTCGACTGTCTGCGACGCCTGCTGCTTTCAGCCCATTACAGAACACCTACGACCTGACGACATCGTCGTTCGGAGACAAGAAATCACCGCTGTGAAATACGTTGGCTTTCTTTCGCGCATCAGAATTTAACGGGTTCTATTGGTCGGACTGCTCATTCCTATGCAAACATTCAACTCACGCCTACCACGGCAACACAATCGCCAGATTTTATGAGGCCAGGAAAGTGGCGGCTGATCAACAGCCCTTCGCGGCGCGCGTAATATTCTCGAGGCGGCACCCCTGTACGATCCATCGGCCAAACCCGAGCAATCAACTCGCCTTTTTCCACCCGGTCGCCCAGATCAATCACCGCCTCGTGCAGTCCTTCGCCATCGCTGAACAAGAAACAGTCTTCATCGGGCATCGTCACATTTATTGTCGGGTCCAACTGCATCTCACCTTGCAGAATCCCGGCGTGGATAAGCACGTTGCGCAGACCTTTTTTAGCTATTGCGTTGGTCTGCGCAGTGGACGTGCCGCCGCCGCCCAATTCAGTTGTGACCAGAACTCTTCCCAGATTTTCGACGGCTGTATCGTACATTCCCAAGTTGTCGATCTCCAACAATTGTACGGAATACGGTGCGTTGAACGCCTTCATTGCAGCGAAACATTCCTTCTGCGTTTTCTTGTCATCCAAGATATGCGCTGCGGCAAATGGTACGAAGTCAAGTGTCTTGCCGCCGGAATGAAAATCAACCGCAATATCAGCCATTGGCAACAATGTGCGTTGAAAATAATCTGCTATTTTTTCCGTAACCGTTCCGTCAGGTCGCCCAGGAAACGAGCGGTTCAAGTTTCCTTTGTCAATTGGTGAAGTGCGGCTGCCCGACAGAAAGGCGGGATAATTGAAGGCGGGGACAACAATAAGCCGCCCTGATACATCTTCGGCCCGTGTCGTTGCAGCCAACTCGTGCAGTGCTATTGGCCCCTCATATTCATCGCCATGATTGGCACCGGTTAACAATGCGGTAGGACCCTTTCCATGCTGGATTACCGTCAGCGGGATCATGATCGAACCCCAAGCGCTGTCATCCCGACTATACGGCAATCTCAGAAACCCATGGTGAACACCATCTTGATCCAAAGGAATCGTCGGCGAGATTGGGTTCGCTTTCATCGGCTAGTCCTTAACCAACATTTTACGCGGCACGTTTGAGAGGCACTCAGGATTTGTCTGACCAATACGAATGGTCTCGGTAATTTCAAACCCCCAATCCTCCATCCAGAGTCCTGTCATAAAGTGGAAAGTCATATTCTCTTGCAAAACTGTTGTATCGCCGGGGCGCAACGACATCGTCCGTTCACCCCAATCTGGTGGGTAACTTATTCCGATCGGATAGCCGGTACGATTGTCTTTCTCGAT
>NZ_JBXWRL010000101.1:0-6659 GCF_059612885.1 Ruegeria sp. YKSD179
CCAAATCGCTCATGTCAGATCGCGCCAATTTCCCACTCCCGCCTGTTGTTTTGCGAAAGTGAATCACAAGCCTATGTGAATGAACAGAAATTTATGGGTGTGCTGCCTAATAATTTTCGGAATTTAACTGATTATGAGAGATACTTTTGGTCCTCTTCTAATCCAATCGGCTAGCGGCCTCGGTACGCCAGCATTTTGATTTTAACGCCAAGACCCCGGAACAACACACCTCGCTTACCCGGAACGGGAACACCAACATATTTCCCCCGATGGTCCTATTCCGGAGGACGGGTGAAAGGGTGAATTCGACCAACGACTTATCGCGCTTATATAGTGCAAGTAGATTCGGGTGCTTAGTGGATCCTAGAAAAAAAATACAAGCGCTTTCACTCCACAAGTTGTGTGGATATCTCGGTGGAAGCCTAAGGCTTCTTAGTAAGAAGGTCTATTTATATGAGTGGCTTAGGTGAAGCTGCCTAAAAATTAGGCAAATTTTTAACTAACTGAAATTACAATAAAAAATTTTATCCCGTTTCGTATATCTGTTGCAAATTGGACACCAATGAAGGGGTGAACCCATAAACAGTGCGTCGGTTGACAACTTCTCCGGGCATATTTGCAGAGCATTCCCAAGACCCCTCAAATAAGGTGCGCGTCGAACTCATTCTTTTTCCGAGAGAGGCTTCGCGCCGGCCTCCAAGAATCTCTCTACCTATGATGAAAGTTTGGCAATCAGAGCAGTCAAGATATCGTCCTGGGAATGCGCGAGCGGATCGCCAATTCCTTCAGCGAGACCGAGCATCAGAACTAATCCCAAGGCCGCGGAATGGATCGCAAATGCCGTCTGGCGAGCTTGGTCAGGTGATTCATCAAGCCTTGCCGCCAGGGCGCCGTACAATTGTGACGTGGTAGCATGTATCTTAGCGAGAACATCGCCATTCCGCACCTCTTGCATGCCTGCCTTCAGCGTCTGAGGGGCGAGGTACATCATTCTGAAACGGTCAAGGTTATCTGTATGGAAACGTAGGATTGATCGAACGAAAACGTCGATGGCCTCATTCGGGGTTAAGACGGAAGCTAGGCTATCTTCGGCCTCCATGGCCTCTGCATCCAACCAGTCAACGAACATAGCCGCAAGCAAGTCGCTCTTGGATGGAAACCAATAGAGCACCGACTGTTTTGCGATGCCAAGCTCTCGCGCGATTGTGTCAAATGAGACAGCACCGAGGCCGCTATTCGTGAGCAGCCCTTGCGCGGCAAGTATGATCTTCTGGTCAGTTTTGAGTTCGCTCATAAATTGCCTCTTGATTGCCTACCATTGGTAGTTTATCTAGCCTACCGACGGCAGGCAATTGGAAAAGAGATTATTAACATGGATCTACTGAACTTTGAAAACCCTGTGTTTACGGTGTATGTGATTGCAGCCTCCCTGATGGTGCTGAAAGTCATGGGGCAAGGTTGGATGACGGTACACCGAATGTTGAAAGTCGGTGGGGGATGGGCCAGCCCGGAAGACCTCAGAAAGGGTCTTATCAACAAGAACCCCGATCCGTCCCAACTCGACGTCAATGACTACGTTGACCGTTCCCGGCGAATGCATCGCAACGATCTGGAGAACGTTCCAGCATTCTGGGTCGCGGGGTTGCTTTTCGTTTTGGCCGATCCGGTGTTGCTTTTAGCGAAGGCGCTCTTCTACGGATTCGTCGCCGCTCGTCTCGCACATTTTGTTGCCTATGCGACCGAACAATCCCACGAAGTTCGAGCGACGTTTTATACTGTTGGTTCCGTAATCGTGATCTACATGGCCGTGCACACGCTTTGGTCGGCGTTGGTCTAGTCGGAAAACTTGGGTGGCAGCTAAGTCCGCAAAGCAGACTTTGAGCAGATTTCACGGAATGACCGCGTTGAGCCCGAAGCAGACGCGCAGATCCGACCGAGAAGCCGACCGTTTTGCGCTTTGGCAGGCTACTAAGTGGCTCGCTTGATCCATCTCAATGCAGAACAATCCTTAGGTCGTAAACTTTGTTAGCGGCTATTTGGGGGAGCCTTATGATGACGGTCGGAATGCTTTCTCGTTTTTTAGCTGTTCTACTTGTAGGCGCAGCCGCGCCAGCGTTTTCCGAAGAAAATGTTCCCGTCAACGCACTAAACTTTGTGCGCGCCGAGACTGACAGCTACATGGCACTCTTTGCCGCTCAGGGCTATTTCGCGAATTTCGTACACACCCGCGCTCCTACACCTATTGCCGAGCAAAACGTCATTCGGCAGAACCGCGACACCCTTTACAGTGGCGCTGTCTTCGATCTGACCAGCCCGGTCACCATCAAGATGCCCGACAACGAAGGCCGCTTTCAGTCGATGCTGATCATCAATCAGGATCATTACGTGGTCGACGTGCAGCATGAGGGCGGCGCGTATACCTTTACTGAAGACGAGGCTGGCTCCAAGTACATTGTAGTTGTAATTCGAACGTTCATGGACCCCTCAGACCCGGAAGACATCGCTGAGGCCAATCGTCTGATGGACGACATCACTTTCGAGCAAGCGGACATCGGCTCCTTCGAGGTTCCGGATTGGGATCGGGTCTCTCTTGATCGCACCCGCGGTCTTCTAAATTCCCTGCTTGCTGACATTGATGATTTCACAGGCGCTTTCGGCGCGAGAGGAGAAGTCGACCCGATCCTTCACTTCATTGCGACAGGCGGTGGATGGGGTGGGAATCCGCCCCACGCCGCGGTTTACTTGAACCAAGTTGCGGCCCAGAACAATGGCGTCACACCCCATACTTTGACCGTCAAGGACGTGCCCGTGGATGGGTTTTGGTCCGTGACCGTTTACAATGAGGACGGCTATCTGGAAGCCAACGATTTGGATGCGTATTCCGTTAACAACGTCACTGCTGAGAGGGAGGATGATGGAGTAGTAACGGTACATTTTGGTGGCTGTGCAGATGGTCGCGTGAACTGCCTTCCGATCACTGATGGATGGAATTACGTCGTCCGGCTGTATCAACCGCGCAACGAAATTCTGAGCGGGAAGTGGACGTTCCCGCTAGCCGTTTCGGTGGAGTAGCTTTCCACCAAATAAACCGTTGGGGAGTAGTTTTAGCGTAAAAGCTTGTCATTTATCAGACGTCTGCATTGGGTCACGAGTAGTCCTTCCAGCGAGCACTCTCCATCTGCGGCTTTGTCCGCAAGCCGGTCGTAGCCAAGATTTGGGAGAGCGACCGCTTTTGGTGAAAGCGGTCGTTCCTGTTCGAAACTCCGAGTTTCGGGGGTGAACGTCCCCTCAAAACCGCTAACCGGTCATCTGAGTAAATCAGTCAGGTGACTGCGTTGAGCCCAAAGTGGTCACTTGCAAACGCTCCCGATGTCACGCTTACTTAAGTAATGAATTCGCTACAAAAGCCGTTTGTTCCCTGGGCGCAGATAGCGCAATTAGTGGCACTTGGAACGCCAGTTTTTTTGCTTTCTGTTTTGCTCGAGCTGCCGCACGCAGTTGGAGTGATTGCTTTCGCCGCTGGGCTGCTGGCTACCGTTTTCAGCAACCGAATATGGGGTTTGATTTCTGTCGCGTTAACGGCGGTGGCATATCCGGTTGCGGCTTTCGCAGGAACTACGGGTGTTTTTTTCGTAGGCGCTCTTCTGGCGATCGGAAGTATGCTGGCATTGCGTCAAGCTGGGGCCAGAGCTCTTGGCTATGCTGCGTTCGGCTGGTCCTATCTAGTTTTCTCTGAAACAACGCATCCGGATGCGTCAACTATGACGTATTATGTTATCGGAGCGCTTTGGGGTGTAACCTCTGCTAGGCTGGTGGGAATAGAGGCACTAATGGCACCCAAAGGCCCGGACTTGGGGCTCCCACCTTTCGCTGTAAGATGTGCGATAGTCATTGGCTTCTTGGCTTCGCTGGTACTAGCGATGTTTCTGCCAATAGAACGTTCCTATTGGGTTCCCTTCGTTTTTTTGAGCGTACTCATAGCAAACGGCACGAACGGCTTGAGCATGTCTTTGTCGAGGATGATTGGCGTTGTTTTGGGTGTTGCGGGTGTCCTTTTACTCTCATGGTTCGAGCCTCCACGCTGGTTCGAATTCGGACTCGCGATGATTGGTTTTGTCTTGGCGATGAGGATCATTTTGGCATTTCCAATACTTAGCCGTGCCTGCATGACCGCAGCAATTGTCCTTATGCTGATTTCTGTTGAACCCGATGCCGCCGCTTCAAGACTATTGGCTGAAGTGGTCAGTGTTTTGGTTTTGATGCTGCTCGCAGGTTCCGTCAGTTTTTTTGCATCAAAAGAGGAAGCGCCGGGCGATCAGACCTAGGCCAGATTAATCCTCCAATGAGGAATTGGTCTAATGAGCCCTCGTCGACATAAGGCAGTCATAGGATCGCTCAGGGTCCATATTCTACATTTTTGTAACGATTAGACTTGTGCGTCAGGGGTCAGTTCGCCGACGCTGAACAAGACCGGAAATGACACCGATTATGAGGCCAATCGCTAGTGCACTCGGCATTTTCAGGCTCCAATCTGCCGACAAGAGATTGCCCTCTGGGAGCCAGTAGGCAAAGAACGCGCAAAGCGCGAAAGCATAAACCAATGCCGAAAACCCGTATGACGCGTTACGTCTTCCAAAGTTTTTTACGATCGAGTGCGATCCAAAAACTGCGGGCAGGCCAACAAGAATTGCCGCAAAAACTACATTTAACATTTCTATCCCCTGAGCGGCATTAACCCCGAACTGGGTAGACAATCCTTACAATAACAAAGGGTTTCAGTAAATCGCGGTCAGTTCCTTGTCTTGGCTGACCACGGCACTGGGCACAACGCGGCTACAGTCGTTCAAACCGAGTGCAGCGAACGTCTGCTTCGAGCCCAATGCAGACGACCGTTTGGCAACCTTTTAGCGCCTAAGCCGAATTATTGACATGTGTCATTTCAGACAAGTGTAGTGACATTTAAGGTAGCTATGCTGCATTCTAGGAGATTACATCCCAAGTGAGGTTCATCAAAATACTGACCTGGCTTTTTTGCGCGGTGGGTCTATTCGCATTTTCCGTTGTCGATGCAATGGAAACGTCCGACGCGAGTAGGTTAATTTCCGACGCCCGCGAAATCGCGTCCGATCTAGATGATTCAGACGACCGTTGGCGGGCGTTAGTGGAAGTCGCGGGACCGGAGGCGCTGTTCGTTGATCAAAAGAACGGAACTTCCGAACTCGTTTCTCTGGGCATGTCTGCGAAATACGATTTTGATCGGCCAAAAGTGCTGAAATATCTCTTGGAACTTGGTGCTCTTGAGGAGCTACAGAAACTCTCCGAACGATTTGGGCCAATGGCTCTCAAACTGGCGTTACAAGCGGAAGCGGAGCAAGAATATAACAAAGTTTTTCTCATGGCAGCCGATCAAATTAAGGAACCATTTGAAAGGCGGTTTGCTTTCGAGACAGTCGGAATAATGGCCGCGAGAGAAGGGCACATTTTAGACGCGCTGGAAGCTCTGGATGAGGTCCGGCAGTTCGCTATTCATTCTTCGACTGGTGAGGTTGAATTGCTTTGCGAGCTTGCCAAAAGCTGGGAGAAGTCCGATCCGGACCAGTTCGTAAAGACAATAGACAAAGCAGCTATTATTGCAAAAAAACTGCCTCGATCGACTATGAAG
Organism: Ruegeria sp. YKSD179; assembly: GCF_059612885.1. Taxonomy (NCBI): domain Bacteria; kingdom Pseudomonadati; phylum Pseudomonadota; class Alphaproteobacteria; order Rhodobacterales; family Roseobacteraceae; genus Ruegeria; species Ruegeria sp. YKSD179. The sequence continues at coordinate 5,663 of NZ_JBXWRL010000101.1, forward strand.
GATAGGCCGAGAGATCGGGCCAGCAGCTTAATCGCGCAAACTTGGGCCTCCCTAGGTTATGAGAAACAGACGTTTGGCGCGATACGTCGGATCAAAAGCCGAAAAATTAGTTCTTGGGCACGCCTAGACGCTTCTCTAGCGGCAGCTCAAGGCGGTCATCCACAGTTGTCTGAAAAACTAACGGACTCTGTGGATAATAAAACTTATGAGATGACTGGACAAATTAACAAACTGGTTTCGATCCAGTTGGCGCTCGACGACGTCGACGCCGCTTTTGAGCTTGTTCCTGAAATATCGAAGAGTTGCGATGCTCAGGCCAGCGCAATCGCGAATATTGCCCGTTACATGATCCATAAGGGCGAGTTCATTGAGGCAATGCTTATTATTGATCGCATTGCAGTTCACTCAGAACCCAGCGTCGTAAGCGAAAAGGCGTTGATATTAGAACATTTGGCAAAGCTTCAGGCAGAAACCGGCGACTTCAATTTGTCAAAGCAAACAATCGACCTTATCCCGCGCATGGCGATTGAAAACGGAAATCAGATCTACGAATGTGGTGTAGTTCGGGGGCATTTTGTTGGTGTTCAACAAAGAAATGTCGAGACAGTCAGGGATGCTACAAACAAACGGATTGCGCACAGTGCAATGAAAAGAGCATTCGGTAAGCTAGCTGAGGAAATGACGGCGAATGGCTCGTTGGATGAGCTTTCAGATTGGATAAAAGATGTAACCAACCCAGAAGTCATGCTGGAGGTGCTCCTTGGCATTGTAAGAGGGCAAAACAAGGGGTGAAGATCACGTTGCAAATGGTGTCAGAAGTTCTCAGGCGCGGCAAAGACCGCTTCGTCCGCAGAGCGGTCATTGCTGCACTGCGCAACGAATGACTGCTTCGAGTATCCGTCTTGGTCAAGCGCGGTTTTGAACCCATTCTCGATCTGCTTTGATCAATGTGTTGGCGAGCTCAATGAGTTTCCGCATGATTGCTGTGAGCGCGACC
>NZ_JBXWRL010000102.1:0-6430 GCF_059612885.1 Ruegeria sp. YKSD179
GAGATGTGCGGCGATCGCAGAGGCCACCGCTGACTCCAACTTGCGTCCAGGCAGCCGCCATCCGGTCGGATCGCGTCCGTTGCTGATCAGCCGGTTGGAGACATAATAGGGATGGCGTTTACCGGCCTTGATGCAATGGGTGGGGGTTAACCGGTCACCGGTCTCATCCCGGAGCTTGCCGGTGAGCGGAGCGGCGTCCGTCTCGGTCTTGCGACCCCGCCGGCGCCGCGATGCCGCCTGCAGCTTCTCCTGGACCCTCTGCCACAGGTCGGGACCGATGATGGCAGGGTGCCGCCCGGGCCAAATCTTCTCCTTGTGGCGGATCTGGCCGAGGTAGACCGGGTTCGTGAGGATCTTGTGAATCTGGCCAGCGGAGAGAGGGCCACCGCCTTGTTTCCGACCCGAACGGAACTGATGACGCTTGGAACGCAACCCCATACGAGCGGCCACGCGTTCGACATCCGTGATCTTGCCTTGGTGGTCGTAGAGTTCGAACAGTGCTCGGATCGTCTTGGCCTCCATAGCATTGACGACGAGCTCCCGGACCTGTTTGTCGGGATGCGGATCATAGCCCAGCGGCGGCACACCTCCCATCCACATGCCCAGCTTCTTCGACGCTGCGATCTTGTCCCGGATTCGCTCAGCGGTGACCTCGCGCTCGAACTGGGCAAAAGACAGAAGCACGTTGAGCGTGAGCCGCCCCATGGAAGATGCGGTGTTGAAGGCCTGGGTCACGGAAACGAAGGAACAGCCCGCAGCTTCGAACCGTTCGACCAGACGGGCGAAGTCGGCCAGAGACCGCGTCAGGCGGTCGATCTTGTAGACCACCACCATGCCGATGCGGCCCGCGTCGATCTCAGACAGCAGCCGGGTCAGGGCCGGGCGCTCGAGGGTTCCGCCCGACACCCCGCCATCATCAAAGCGGGCCCGGGCCAGCACCCAGCCTTCGTGCTTCTGGCTGGCGACATAAGCCGAACACGCTTCGTACTGTGCATCGAGCGAATTAAAGTCCTGGTCCAGGCCGTCTTCTGAAGACTTACGGGTATAGATTGCGCAGCGGATCTTCGAAGGGGCCATCAGCGCCCGTCCTTCAAGCCGAAGAAACGGGGTCCCGACCACCGGGCCCCAGTAATGGCACGGGCCGTGGCAGAGAGGGATCGATACACCTCGCCATTCCAACGATACCCATGATCCAGAACGTCAACCGCATGGGTCACGCCGTTCCACTCGCGCAGCAGGCGCCCGCCGGGCTTGAGTGTCGGTGACGATGGCATTCGACCTGCCGCGACGCGGCGGTTGAGATCGGTGTCAAATCCCTTGGGCAAACCGCCATACCGGCGCGCCTGGACTTCGAAGGCGAGGAAGCGGCGCAGAAAGGACTGGCTGAGCCCCTTGGGGACAGGGGGGCCAAAGAGCGTGTTCCAGGCGGCGATCAGCGCCGCGCGGTCCATCGCCTCGATCTCGCTGATTGTTGGACCGGTCATGTCGCGGTCGGCTCCGCGGTGATCTTGTAGGTTGCGGTCCCACCGTTGGTATCGGGCGGCAGACGGTCGATCTTGTAACCGGCCTTGCGCAGTGTGCTGAGCGCGGCGCGCACCGAATGGGGTTGCCAGCCGGTGGCTTTCTGCAAGGCAATCAGATCGGCGCCAGCCTTGCGGGCCAGCATGCGGCGTACGAGCGCCGACTTGGTCTCAGGCTTCGATTTGGTTGTGAGATTTGGCATCCTGGTTTCCTCGGTTTTACGGGCCAGCACCCTGCCGGTCCTACCGAAGTACGCCCGGAGCCCGGGCGTGAGACCAATGACGCTCTGTTCGGAACAGAAGTCCAGTCGAAAGAGCGAGCGGACTTATGCCCCTTCTAAGCGTTGGTAAACCAACGATAATTCTCTTGACGCAGGGGGTTCTTTGGCGCAATGTGATGCCAACCCGTCGCAGAGGTCTTATCAGAAGAACTTTGCTTGAGCGGGGCAGGGCGGTTGCATAGCATTTAGGAATGACCAAACCTGCCACCTTCAAGTACTTCAAAACCAGTCCCGAGATCATCCGCCTGGCGGTGATGCTTTATGTCCGATTTCCGCTTTCGCTTCGAAATGTCGAAGATCTGCTGCATGAGCGAGGCATCGACGTGAGCCACGAAACCGTCCGATACTGGTGGAACAGGTTCGGCCCAATGTTTGCTTCTGAGATTAGACGCAAACGGGTCCAGCAACTTCGTGCATTCTCGAAATGGAAGTGGCATGTCGACGAGGTTTTCGTGAAGGTAAATGGCAAGCGACATTATCTGTGGCGGGCTGTGGATCAGGAAGGTGAGGTGCTGGAAGCCGTTGTCACCAAACGTCGAAACAAGGCTGCAGCACTTAAATTCCTCAGGAAATTAATGAAGCGGCACGGCAAAGCTGAAGAAGTAGTCACAGATCGCTTCGCATCCTACAAGGCGGCGCTCAGAGAAATGGGTGCACTGGAAAAGCAAATGACGGGCAGATGGCTCAACAACCGCGTTGAGAATTCTCATCTGCCGTTCCGACGACGAGAACGCGCCATGCAGCGCTTCAGGCGCATACGAAGTTTACAGAAATTCGCCTCCGTCCATTTCTCCGTCTACAATCACTTCAACCAGGAAAGATCGCTAACCAGCCGAGACACCTTCAAGCTGACACGCAGCGCCGCTCTTGCCGAGTGGCGCGAACTTGGCGCGGGATAAAGGACAGCGTCACTGGCCTACCAGAGACGAGTTCGAATTCGTCTGACAGCACCATCCGGAGAGCTTAAATCCTCATCTTTGAAAGCGAGAAAGATTTTTTCGCAGCGCCTCCTCTTTGTAGCGACCCCTGAATATTTGGCCCGTAATGGGATGCCAGCCTCGCTTGACGACTTGGATCAACATTTGCTGGTCAAACAGATCAGCGGCACTTGGGGGCGCACAAACCAGTTCCCGATTTCAAGCGAAACGGTGTCTTACTCCTTGCCAGAGCGTTTCGTTGTCAACTCTCCAAACGCGGCGAGGAACGCAATCCTTACAGGCGGGGCTGTGGGGTTGATCGCGGATTATCTGATTGAGGACATGATTTCGGACGGCCGAGTAGTTCGTATACTGCCCGAGTACGAGACTGTGGCACAGCCAATCTATGCAGTATTTGTGCACAGGAATTTCATGCCTGCAAAGGTCAGGGCCTTCATCGATCACATGACGGAAGCCTTGCGCAAAAACTGACGACTTCGTCAGCGACTAGGACGTAGGTCCTGTTAAAACCGAGGACCGGTTCCAGTCGCATTCTAGGCATTCGACAATGGTGCTCAGATGGCCGCGTCGACCCGGCGCGCCTCTAGGTTTAAAATCGGAACTCTGCTAAGCCCCCAAGAGCAGCGCAACAAGGGAGCACACCATGAAAATTCACCGCGCCGGGAACCGGCCCTCTCAATTTCCCGGCAATGAGTATTTCACCGGCACGGTCCGCTTTGATCCCGTTGTGACAGGGAATGATCCCTCGCCGGTCAAGATTCTTGCGGTGACTTTTGAGCCCGGCGCACGGACAGCTTGGCACACGCACCCTGCCGGTCAAACGCTGCATGTTTTGTCGGGCTTGGGCCTGGCTGGGTCTGAGGGGCAGCCAGTGCAGGAGTTGCGCCCTGGCGATACGGTGTGGTTCGCACCAGGAGAGCGGCATTGGCACGGCGCGTCGCCAGACTGTGCGATGACCCATCTGGCTGTGCAGACGTCTGTCGAGGGCAAGACTGCGGATTGGATGGAGCATGTCTCAGACGAGGATTACAGCGCAGCGCGCGCAGAATGAAGCGCGTGATCCCTACCGAGCAAGACGCAGCCGAGTAACCACTCCAGAGTCCTTCCTGACTCATTGTACGCCCATTAAAAGGGGGGTAACGGATTTTTTCGTCTCCGGAGCGCGGCCCTCGTTTCGTCCCTGAGAGGCCCGCACAGCGCGTTTTCACTTTTCTGGATTTCTGGCCTCCTCAACCACCCACTTACCCTGCAAAATCCCATCGCTGCAGAACGTCTCTCGCCCGTGCTATTTTCTGCGCGTTGGCCACAACCTCATGCTCTCCGCCGCGCACCTCCTCATCGAGCAGAAAAGGCTCCTCGTGCCCACATACATTGCAGGCAGCTTTCTCACCGGCAATCACCGAATCCGGCGATCCGCATTCCAGGCATCGTGCCTGGACGTCATCGTTGAACATATCGCGACCTCTCATTCGTTTACCGATTGCCAGAACCGGGACCGCCCGCCAGCATCGCTGATTGGCGCATCCGCTTGAACTCGTCTGGAGTGACGGCTCCGCTGCTGACATCGATTCCCTTTGGGATCCGCGCTCTCTTGTGCCCGATCGCGCGAACGCTGCCCCTTGTGATCTCCAGACAGGTTGACTCGTAGCATGTCAGCCCACTTGTGTTGATTTGGATGGTAGTCTGACCGTTCGCGTCAGTCACCAATGGAGCCTGGGGAGGTGGGCTGCACGCTGAAACCAGCAACGCGAACCCAGAATAAATCCATCTGTTCATACGAAATTCCCTTTTCTCTAAAATAGGCTGGAAGCTGTTCAGTCAAATCTGTCGGGTGTCAGCCTCGAACGCTTAGAAGACGCTCACGAATTATCATCGCTTGACCGCATCGAGTCCGAAGCGGGCGCCAAAGCAGCCGTCGCCAATGCCTGTTATCCTACCCTGCTTTGCCATAAGTCATCCGGAAAACCACAACTGGTTCGCGGATACCCTTGAGCGTAACCTCTCCTGCTGAGACCGACGGGAATTTGTCTTCCACGGCGATCGCCGCGCGGGTGCTGAGCAGTATCTCGCCGTCCTCGGCCCTATCGCAGAGACGTGCCGCCACGTTGATTGCAATGCCCGAGGCGGTGTCGTCTGATCGATCTTCATACCCGACCATGCCTACGGTTGCATATCCGAGCGATACGCCCACTCCGAACCCAAGTCTATGACCTAGCCGCTTCCATTGCTTGGACAACTCAACCATTTTCGCGCGCATCGCGACCGCGAGCCGAACCGCGTCACCGGCAGGATCCTCGCAGGGCAACGGGTCGTTAAACAGCACCATAATCCCGTCGCCCAAAGTAGACATTTGCTGCGGCTGAGCGAGTTAATGCTCTGAGCCCACTGCAGCCACTAAGTTACGCCAGCTTTCGAGGCAAAAATTGCACTCGACGCGTTATTTACCTTTGCATCTCCGGGAGTGCTTCCTGCAGTAGCCATTTGCGAACGGCGCGTACAGCTCTGCGTCTTCCCGCGCGTTGGTTCGTAGCTAGGTAATAGCCACCGAAATGAAGCTCTATGTCATTCAGGCGTACCAACGTTCCTGCTTTTTCCTCAGTTTGACATAGGTGCTGGTCCATTAGAACAGCACCCAGCCCCGCGACCGCGGATTGGATTGATAGGAGAGCCCCCAGGGGTTTTGGCAGATTGAGAACCGGAACCTCTTTCAAGCCAGATTCGCGAAACCATTCCGGCCAGAGGCGGAACGTCGCCTCTTCTATCAGCGGCCCTGACGCCAGCGCTGCAAGATTCAAGTCAGAGCCTGTGCCCGGGGCAATGCTTGGCGCAGCAAAGGCACTGACGAGAGATGGGAACAATAGGTCGTATCCTTCGGGTGGATCGACGCGCAGATATCTCAAGCCCAAATCAAAATCATGCGCTTCAATGTCCATAACATCTGTTGTTATCGAGAGGTCCAACTCTATGTCGGGATGCGCAGCTTTTAAACTTGGCAGTCTTGGTACTAGCCATTTTTGTGCCACGGCGCTCTCTGTAGTCATTGTGACAACACCTTTGGGTTCGGCGGTCAATGCGTCCGTTGCTTCGGCAATTCGATCAAGAGCAGGCGTAATCTGAGCCAAGTAGTCTTGCCCTTGCTCCGTGAGCGCGACACCAGATTTTTGGGTCCGGAAAAGATGTACATTCAGCCGTTTTTCCAACCCACGTATGTGACGGGAAATCGCTGAGTGCGACACGTTTAGCTCTTCTGCTGCACGGGTAAAGCTACCCAATCTTCCTGCGGCTTCAAAGGCACGAAGAGGATTTAAAGGGGGTAGGTTTCTTGGCATGAGGCATTGTGACTTTTTGGAACAATCCATGTCAAGAAACGGTGTTTGTCTGATGAGCCGTGTGCTGAGATTTTATGGGAGCGACCAACGATGGAGCATACCATGAAATACGCAGATACAAATGAGTTCACATCACAATTTGAACCCGCGATCTCCCGCTCAAAGAGCCCAAATTCGGTCCGTGAGAAGCTTAAATCAAGTTTGAAATCATTGATTGATCCGCCTTTCGATCCCACTCGGCTGACCCGGGTTGAACGGAGTGAAATGGGCATCACGGAGCACGATATCGAATGGCACAACGCCCTGCATGGTCCCTTGGTTAAATGAACAGAGCAGCCCTTTTTGCTAAACCGATAAGCGAG
>NZ_JBXWRL010000103.1:0-6230 GCF_059612885.1 Ruegeria sp. YKSD179
CTAGAAAAACAGTGCGCGACAGTGGACAATGATAGCGATGAACAGCCCCAGCAATTTCAAAGAATGTGCCCTCACCTGATTTCATTTCCTTATCATCCCAAGTCAGATGTGGCGCTGCCGCATCGGAACCGGACGGAAGAAGCGGTACAATCGCGGGATAGTCACCACCGAAACCCAAACCTTCGTCGTATCGCAATCCAGCATCATAGATTTCTGCAACAAGATCGCATTTGCGAATTCCTGGCTCGACCTTTTCGAATATCCGGCGGTGCATACGCTCAACAATCTTTCCCGCCTGCCGCATATAGGTCAGCTCGGCCTCAGATTTCACCGCGCGCTGCCAATTGACCAACGTGTTGGCGTCGTTGAATTTGGCGTCCGGCAAATTCTTTTGCAGCGACGCAAATGCCGCCGCCGTGAACCAATAGTTATCCATTTCCACGCCAATTGAACCGCTACCGGCACCAATATCTTTTAGCCGTGCCGATAAATAGTCCATTGGATGCCGCTCTGGGGATTGCACGTAGTGATCGGGATAACCAATGATATTAACCGGGTCCATAAAGCATGTGCGCAACGCGCCGTTGGCGTCCTGACTGCGTCCAAACCAGATCGGGTCATCGTTCAACCTCAAAACAACGCATTGATGCACATAAAAAGACCAGCCATCGTAACCGGTGAGCCAGTTCATGTTCGACGGGTCGGTCACAATCAAAATATCGATGCCTTTACGGGTCATCTCTGACCGGGTCTTTGCGATCCTGTTCTGAAACTCCTGCATCGAGAAATGCAATGTTGGTGCGGGCATTTTGTTCTCTACTGACGAAGTTGCTTCCCCAAGGACGGTTCTTAATTCCCTGCCTATCAGATTTGGCTATTACGGTATCCTGTGATCCTCAATTCTACCAGTACAGAGCTTTTAGCATCAGCAGAAAGCGCGCAACCGAATACACCCGATCTGGCACCAATGCCGAACTCGAAAATCTCTACGTCTGAATTTTCGATCTTGAATCGACCGCCATATCACATTGCAAGTTAGTAAGTACCCGCTGAGCGCCTTAATCCTGATTTTGCGCGACTGTGTCCGATAGCTCGAGCCCGCCAATCTGGGCCAGCAGATCCACAATGTGGTCAACACCCTCACCATGTCGCAAGGACGAGAATACAAAAGGCCTTCCCTGACGCATTTTACCTGCATCGCTGTCCATAACGTCTAAGGATGCCCCGACATGGGGGGCGAGGTCGGTTTTATTAATAATCAAAATGTCTGATTTGGTTATCGCCGGGCCACCTTTGCGCGGTATTTCCTCGCCCGCCGCGACGTCGATTACATACAAAGTAACATCGGCAAGTTCCGGACTGAACGTCGCAGACAGGTTGTCTCCACCGCTCTCGATCAGAACCACATCAATGTCCGGGTGACGGTCCTGCATTTCTGCGACAGCAGCTAGATTAATCGAAGCGTCCTCTCTGATCGCGGTGTGAGGGCACCCACCCGTCTCCACGCCTATGATCCGATCCTGTGGCAAAATCTGCATGCGCATCAGGGCCTCGGCATCTTCACGGGTATAGATATCATTGGTAATCACACCAATTGAAACTCTGTCTCGCAATGCTGTGGACAGTGCGGCCGTAAGAGTTGTCTTTCCCGCCCCTACTGGGCCTCCTATTCCAACCCGCAATGGTCCGTTCATTTTACTCATGTTCGGAATATCCTCGAATACTGGCGCTCATGTTTCATCGACGCCACATCGCACAAAAATGCGGTCGAACCCAAAGCATCAAGGTCGCTGTCCTGCACCTGTTGAGCAACCTCGGCACAAAGAGGCGTCAGTTCTCGGATCAGATGCTGCCCTTCTGTCTGTCCAAGCGGTATCAGCCGCGTCGCGCAAGCCACAAGATTAGCCATAAAACTTTGCAGAAACATTTGACAAGTCAGCCCCGAAGGCAGGTTTTGACAATGGGCTGCGTATCCCACAGCAACCGGATAAGTGAGTTTAGGCATGTTTATTTCCCAAACATTAGCAGTCACTGAGCAAAAAGCAGTGCCCAGCAAAAGAGTCTCGGACAGCCTTTCAGACGATGCGCAAAAGGCGCGTGCCTTTGCGTCAACTTCCAACAGTTCTTTTTTGTCCTTAGCTTTGTATGCCGCCATCAAGAAAATGCCGTCATTTCGGCCGGAGCCAAATTGCAATACGTCTGCAATCCACGCGCGCGTTTGCTGCGCATCCGTTACATCGGAACTTTCGATGGCCCATTCCAAACCGTGAGAATAGGCGAATCCTCCCACCGGATAGGCAGGTGAAAACCACTGCGTCAGCGTTAAGATATCTGAGTCAGTGGGCGTGGCCATGTGTCCTGCCATGCCCATAAGCTCCGCCTTCAGGCGTGAACGGCTCGATAACTTCACGCGTGCTGGCCCCTAATTTCACAAGCATATCGCGGATCACATGATCACGCTGAATCAACAGTCTACGCAATTCGATCTGGCAAGGAGTGTGACGATTTCCGATATGCCAAGCCAGACGCAGTAAGTTTTCACCAGTTACTTCCAGCAACTCTTCCGGCGCTGCGACAATTTCGATCTCACGCCCATCTTCCAGAACCAAAACACCTCCGTGATCCAATGACTTGGTTTGGGCTAGATCGACTAGAAATGCCTCGCCGTCATCGGTAGCCAGCATTTTGCGGCGCAAAAAACGCCCATCATAATCAAGCGAAACTTGAGAATACACAGGAGCTTGCGGGTGGTCATGGTAAATTCGGGCCGTTTTGATAGCGATCGACATCTGGGGCCTCCTTATAATCTCAAAACATGAAATAGCGCTGTGCCATCGGTAGAAACTCGGCAGGCTGGCAGGTCAGCAGCTCGCCATCGGCGCGAACGTCGTAGGTTTCAGGATCCACTTCAATCCTTGGGGTCGCATCGTTTAGCAGCAGGTCGCTTTTGCCAATGTCCCTTGTATCGCGCACGGCGACAGTCTGTTTTGCCAGACCCAATGTATCACCAATCCCTTTGGCTTGCGCGGCTTCCGACACAAATGTGATCGCCGAGTTCTCAACCGAACGCCCAAAGGCTCCGAACATCGGGCGACTGTAAACTGGCTGCGGCGTTGGGATCGAGGCGTTGGGATCGCCCATCTGAGCACATACAATGGTTCCCCCTAGAAGAACCATCTCGGGTTTCACCCCAAAGAAAGCGGGGTTCCACAGGACCAAGTCAGCGCGTTTTCCCTCTTCAATGCTGCCGATTTCATGGCTCAGACCGTGCGCAATCGCCGGGTTGATGGTGTATTTGGCTATATAGCGACAGACACGCATATTATCATTTTCACCGGTCTCTTCAGGAAGACGCCCTCGCTGTTTTTTCATCTTGTCAGCGGTTTGCCAGGTGCGGATCAATACCTCGCCTACACGGCCCATGGCTTGACTGTCTGAGGCTATAATACTGAAAGCACCCATGTCGTGAAGGATGTCTTCGGCCGCAATGGTTTCACGCCGTATTCGGCTTTCGGCAAATGCCACATCTTCAGGGATGGATTTGTCGAGGTGGTGACAAACCATAAGCATGTCCAAGTGTTCTTCGACCGTATTCACCGTAAATGGCCGCGTTGGGTTTGTCGAAGAGGGCAGAACGTGCTGCTCTCCGCAAATCTTTATGATGTCAGGCGCGTGGCCGCCTCCGGCACCTTCCGTGTGGAATGCATGGATTGTACGGCCCTTCATTGCGCCCACCGTGTTTTCCACGAAACCGGACTCGTTCAACGTGTCAGTATGGATCATAACCTGAACGTCCATCGCGTCAGCCACGGTGAGGCAACAGTCGATCGCAGCCGGTGTCGTGCCCCAGTCTTCGTGCAGCTTTAGTGCACAAGCTCCGGCGTTGACTTGTTCTTCCAATGCTGTGGGCAACGAGGCGTTCCCCTTGCCAGCAAAGGCCAGATTCATTGGAAAAGCGTCAGCCGCCTGCAGCATCCGTCCAATGTGCCACGGACCAGGAGTGCAAGTGGTCGCCAATGTACCGTGTGCCGGGCCGGTACCGCCCCCCAACATTGTTGTCAGACCGGAGTGCAACGCGTCCTCGATCTGTTGCGGGCAAATAAAATGGACATGACTGTCGAACCCACCTGCGGTTAGGATGCGCCCTTCGCCAGCGATAGCTTCGGTGCCGGGTCCGATGATTATATCGACCCCGGGTTGCATGTCCGGATTGCCGGCTTTTCCGATTTTGGAGATTCGACCGTCTTTTAAACCTACATCCGCCTTGTATATGCCCGAGTAATCAACAATTAGTGCATTGGTAATCACAGTGTCCACGGCGCCGCCCGCACGTGTCACCTGAGATTGTCCCATGCCATCCCGAATAACCTTGCCACCGCCGAATTTGACTTCCTCGCCATAAAGCAACGCGTTTTCACCAGTGCCGCCCGAGCTTGCGGACCCGGAACTTTCAGCGGCCAGATCTCGCTCGACCTCGATTATCAAATCGGTGTCCGCCAGACGAAGTTTGTCTCCAACCGTTGGGCCAAACATGGCTGCAAAATCTGAGCGTTTGATTTTTGCCGGCATCAGAGTGACCCCATAACCTTTTGGTTAAATCCGTATACCTTGCGCGCGCCACCGATTGGGATCAAGAAGACTTCGCGACTTTGCCCCGGCTCAAACCGAACGGCCGTTCCAGGGGCGATATCCAATCGCATGCCGTACGCGGCGTCGCGGTCGAATTCCAGCGCCGGGTTGGTTTCCGCAAAATGGTAATGCGAGCCCACTTGCACAGGTCGATCGCCAGTATTTGCGACCAACAAATTGACCGCTTTCGCATCGGCATTCAGTGTGATTTCACCTTTGACAGGAAACAACTCACCGGGGATCATTTCGGCAGCTTCGACAGAAGAGAAATTGCGACCAATGCCGCAAGAACCAAGCCCGTGCTCAACACCACATAGTCAGTGCTATGGGCGTGGAAACTTGTGCCAGAATGGGCCATTGCCGGACCGGACAAAAAAAGAGTTGGAAACAGCAAACGTGTCATGGGCGCATCCCTAGTTGGTTATCGGATTGGATTGTGAACAGTCACGAGTTTAGTGCCATCAGGAAAGGTCGCTTCGACCTGAACTTCGTGGATCATTTCAGGAACACCTGCCATACATTGTTCTCTGGAAATAACATCTGCCCCAGCCTCCATCATGTCAGCCACAGAACACCCATCGCGGGCACCTTCCACCACTGCGTCTGTAATAAGAGCAATTGCTTCAGGGTGGTTCAGCTTTACACCCCGAGCCAGCCGCTTGCGTGCAACCTCTGCCGCCATGGCAACTAATAATTTTTCCTTCTCGCGGGGAGTTAGGTTCATGTCAAAGCATCCAACATCTTGGGAGAGTATTGTTGTTCAATTGCCGTAAAACTGGCAGTAAAGACTGTCGAAGATAATAGCCGTTCTTCGCGAATAGACGCACAGTCAGCAGGTTTTTTTGAAGCAAACTGGCTCCACCTGTATCAGGCAACATATCGCAGATCGGGCTTAGTTGCCCTTCGGCCATGTCCGAGGCGAAAACTACCAGCGCCATTGCGCCGGCCCCCTGCGCGATATTGGGCCGGTCAAGATGTTCGTGCAAATTGCCTGAAAAAGATATCGCGTCCAGAAACGCGACCTTTTTTTCCTGCCAAATTTCTATCCGGTCTCGCAGCCGAATGTCATTCAGTATTTCCCCCATTGCAGGTCGGCCAAAAACAAGAGGCTCCACCATCAAAACGTGGCTCTTTGCTTCAAGGTCAATGACCAACCGCCGATCCAAAGCGCTCCCGTTGAACAGAAGCGTTTCTTGCGGCAACCAGTTTACCCTCGCTCCAGTTCGAACTTTTATCTGACTTCTGACTTTCCCGGTCTGGCTAGGTTTCGCCTTGTAGGCGCGTTCACAGGCTTGCGTCGTCAATGTCAGACTCGTTCCTGACTTTGCTTCAACGTTAAGCCTAAACCTGTCGCCCCCGGTGACTCCACCCGCTGTATTCAGAAGGACAGCATCTAAATCCTGTCTGTCCCCTCTCGGAAACAAACATTTGAAAGAACCTACCTGCCGAAATTTGTCGATCACACTACGCCCTCCCAAAGGTTTTATTCTGAGCTCGACAACACCTTCAGCGCGCGGTTGCACGGATAAATCTTCGGACGGTATGTGCGAAAACTGATTAATGACAGAGTCTTCCAGAGATATTCCTGTGAAACTTTTTTC
>NZ_JBXWRL010000104.1:0-6299 GCF_059612885.1 Ruegeria sp. YKSD179
GTGGCGACCATTCTTCCCAACCTTAAGGCTGAATTTGATCTAGGCCCGTCAGGCTTGCAGTGGGTAATGGCAGTTTACACGGTGGTCAGTGCCACACTGGTCACAATTGTCAGCCGATTGGGGGATATCACCGGCAAAATGGGTGTGTTCTTCTTTGGAATGATCGTCTTTGCAGTTGGGTCTGGGTTGGTTCTTTTCTCGCAGGACGCCGCGATGCTGTTAATAGGCCGCGGAGCGCAAGGGGCGGGTGCCGCCGCCTTGTTCGGAACGTCGCTGTCTTTGCTCACCGCGGCGACGCCGGAAGAAAAACGAGCCAGCGTTACAGGAGCATGGGGCGCGATCGTCGGTCTGGCCATCGGTCTCGGTCCGATCGTTGGCGGGGCATTTGCCCATTACATCAGCTGGCGAGGCGTATTTGCGACTGATTTGGTATTGTTGGTAGCTGCTTTCATAATCGGATTGCGCGTGCAACGACAGAATTATGTACCAGACACAAGGCTGCAAGGGGCAAAATTTGACTTTCCCAGCGCCGTGGCTCTTGTTCTATTGCTCGGTCCATTGTCATTTGCCTTAAGCAACGGTGAAAGCAAAGGGTGGGGAACCGTAACCACGCTTATTCCATTATGTGTCTCGGTTGTCGCTGTTTTTGCGCTGATCACAACTTCGCGTCGCAGCGATGACCCTTTGATCGAGTTGCGATATTTCCGCCATCCCCGATACTTGATGGCCGCGACAGGCATGTTTTTTACAGGTTTTGCCCTGTTTTGTTTCTTTGTTTACTTTAACACGTTCGTGCAATCTCCGGATACATTTGCGTACACGGCAATCGGTGCAGGGGCAGCGATATTGCCGCTCAGCCTAAGTATGTTTGCCGTTTCAGTTACCGCCCCCCGGTTCCTGGCACCCTACAGTTTTCAGTGGCCCATCATTTTGGGTATGGGTAGCATGGCTTGCGGATTGTTCCTGCTGACTTCGACGACAAACACAACAGGCTACTCTGAAATATGGTGGAAGTTGGTCATTTTGGGCCTTGGACTTGGTATAGGGTTTTCGCTGCTGCCAAGGTTGGGATTGCGGCTTTTGCCAGAGGAACATGTCGGGCAGGGATCAGGTGTAGTCAACGCTTTTCTCTATTTTGGCGCAACGCTGGGCGCTGTTATCGGCGGCTTGGCGGAGGCAAGATCGACTCGTTCCGGTCTGGCTGAGGTGATTGCCGCGCTTCCGGCCGGATCGAATAAAGAGGAAGAACTGTCTCGTGCTTTGACGCATGGGACTCCAAGTCAAATTCAACAGATCATTTCCGGTATGAATCCTAATTCCGGCACATCGCTGGCCAAAGCCCTTAGGGATTTGCAGGACAATGCGTTTGACAGTGCCATGTTGTGTGCCGCCGTTGCCGCATCGATTGCGGTTATTCTTGCGCTCCTTTTGTTGCGTGGGCCAGTGCCCCCGCTTCAAGACGCAAAGCAACTGGTCAAAGACAAAAGTTGAAAGCGGCGACAATATTTAACTAAGCTTTCAGCGCGTTGCAGCTTATGATCTGACGGTAGCAATTTTCTGATTGGGTGCCTTTATGAGCTGTATTGTGAGAAACATACATTCGATACTGTTTACTATATGTCTTTGCCTCTTCACGCTGCACTCAGACCGCGATGTCGCTGAAGCCTCGGAAGACTGGCCACTAGACAAAATCACACTTCGGACCGCGACACCGGACTTAAGTGGGTTGAACCACAAACCTGCGGGCATTCACGGGCGCGTAATGGCGCAAGGGGATCAACTGATCTTCGAAGACGGTACGCCCATCCGGTTTTGGGGCGCAAATCTGCAGGCATACGCCATTTACTTTACCGAGCCTCGGAACATTAAGGCGCATGCAAAAAGGTTGGCTCAGTTGGGCTTCAATCTGGTGCGAATTCACCATCACGACTCCGATTGGGTTCAGCCGAACATATTTGGCGAGAATGCGAAAACTACGACCCAGCTCAATCCTGCGTGGTTGAACAAGCTGGATCAATGGATAACTGCCCTAAAGGACGAAGGTATCTACATCTGGCTGGATCTTCATGTTGGCCGCCGCTTTACTGCGTCAGACGGAGTGGAAAATTTCGAAGAACTTGCCGGTGGGCAGGACAAAGCTGATGCCGTGGGTTTCAACTTTGTTTCACCAAGCATCGAACGCCTTATGCAAGAATTTCAAACCGCGTTTCTGTCCCACAAAAACAAATACACAGGTCTGAGTTATTCTGAAGAGCCAGCCGTGATTGCCGTTCAGATTACCAATGAAAACGATCTGACACATCATTTTGGGAACATACTGTTACCAGACAAAGGCGTTCCACGGCATTCCGAAACTTACATGGCTTTGGCAAATGCATTCGCAAAGGAACACGGGTTTGACGCGGAAAGGACTTGGCGGGCGTGGGAGTTTGGGCCGTCCAAGATTTTTCTTAACGACCTTGAGCACAAGTTCTTTGACAGGATGGCACAGTCAGTCCGGGATACTGGGTTTGACGGGTTAATTTCCACGACGAGCCTTTGGGGCGAGATGTCAATTGCCGGTTTGCCCTCGCAAATGCGCGGGGGCATCGTTGATACGCACAGCTATGGATGGGAAGGAGAAATAGATTTTGATCCGCGGCAACGAGCAGGTTTGCTTGATTGGTTAGCTATCGCACAAGTCGACGGTCTGCCTCTGAGCGTTTCTGAGTGGAATATCGGGACTACTTTGGCTGAAGATCGTTTTGTTGCACCCGTTCGTGTGGCTGCAATGGCCGCGTTTCAGGGGTGGGACGCAATGATGGTCTACGGGTATTCGCAACAAGGACTGAATGGAAATGTTTTTCCTGAAAACTGGAGCATTGCCAGTGATCCGGGAATGATCTGGATGATGCCCGCTGCCGCGATCCTTTACCGCGCCGGGCATATAAGGCAGGCAGAACAAACCTATGCCTTGTGCCCCGATGCTTCAGATTTCTTTGGCCGTTCGATTGCACCCGATACTTCCATTGGTATTCGTACGATCATTGAGCAAAGCCGGTTAGTTACGTGTATGCCCGAGACACCCGCTTTGCCATGGCTGACTGCGACTAACCTGACTGGTAAAAGTTACCAGGACTTGGATCCTGATCGCTCTTATCTAAAGTCGAGATCGGGCGTGGTTGAAGCAGATACCGGAGAGTTTTTCAGAGCATTCGAAAAAGGTCAGTTTGTCGTTAATATTGATAACAGTCAGATAGTTGCCGGGCGTTTTCACGGCGAACCCGTAAAGACATCAAATGTTGAGTTTAACGTCGATAACCCTATGGCAGCGATCGCAGTGCAGAGTTTGGATCAATCAGCGTTAACGCAGGCACGGCGCATTCTTATTTCGATTTCCGGACGCGCGATTTCTGTACATCCCGAAGACGAGAATTTCCGTATTGAACCCATAACAGGCATTTTGCGGATACAAGCTCGGCCAGATTTGGAATTGATTTCCCGTGACGGGCGCGTCGGTGACGTATCAGCAGCGCACACCGTCAAAGATGGCGTTCACGAGATCGATTTGGGAAAGGTAAAGGGAAGTCGCTGGCTCTATCTTGAATGATCGCCATACCATTCTGGTTTGGGTTGCCGAATTCGGCGTCGACCATATCAAAATTAAAAAGCCGCCCGAAAGAGGGCGGCTTTCGAAATCAGAATGGAATGGATCAGAAACCCAGACCTTCGTACTTCTTTTTGAATTTCGATACGCGACCACCTGCATCCAACAGACGGGTACCGCCGCCGGTCCAAGCCGGATGAGAGGACGGGTCGATTTCCAGAGCAAGCTGATCGCCTTCTGAACCCCATGTCGACTTCATCTGAACGATGGTGCCATCGGTCATCTTGACGTCGATGAGGTGATAATCGGGATGGATGTCTTTTTTCATCTTTCCGCTCCTTACGCCTCGGCGCCAGCCTTGGGCTTATAGTTGGTGACTTCTGCGATACGCGCGGACTTACCGCGGCGCGTGCGCAGATAGTACAGTTTGGCGCGGCGGACTTTACCGCGGCGAACAACGGTGATGCTGTCAATGTTTGTCGAATACAGCGGGAAAACACGCTCCACGCCTTCGCCAAACGAAAT
This sequence comes from Ruegeria sp. YKSD179, assembly GCF_059612885.1. Classification (NCBI taxonomy): domain Bacteria; kingdom Pseudomonadati; phylum Pseudomonadota; class Alphaproteobacteria; order Rhodobacterales; family Roseobacteraceae; genus Ruegeria; species Ruegeria sp. YKSD179. The sequence goes on from NZ_JBXWRL010000104.1 coordinate 4,112, forward strand.
TTTGCGGACAGTGAACGATCCGGCGATTCCATCGCCGTTCTTGCGCGCGATACAGACGCCTTCGTAGTTCTGAACACGCGTGCGTGAGCCTTCGGTCACCTTATAGCCGACACGAATGGTGTCGCCGGCCTTAAAGTCGGGGATGTCTTTCCCCAGGGCGGCTATCTGTTCCGCCTCAAGCTGTGCGATCAGGTCCATCGCAGTTACTCCTATCTGCTCGTGGTTGGTCCACGAAGTTTGGGCACGGTCTGAGAGCTCTTGGTCTTCATCGGGTCCTGCGAACAGCCCGCCAGAGTTCAGATCGAATGTTTCTTTGGCTTGGCTTGCTATGTTGTGCCCTTGCAGAAGAAAGCCGGGCGCAGTGCCAAGTAGCAAACCAAATCACCGGAGTCACTTGGCGTGGCACCGGATTGAGGTCGTTTAAGGAATTTGAAGCCGGCGATCAAGCCTAAATTGTCGTAAAACAGAGGGCATACGGTGGGTTTTCGCCGTCTGAGAAATGTATCGTTGCCTTGTTCCGTCGATCAGGCATTCTTGGGGCAATTATACGAGCAGATTTCAAGCATAGGAACAGACGATGCGCAAAGCCGTCATTTTGGCCATCTTGGCCGTCGCGCTAATTTCATGCGGGCGTCGTGGCCCCCAGCCGCAGGCTGTCGAACCCATGGCATTTGCTGACACGACTTCTCCGTCAGTTATATTCCCGAAATTCGGGGATGCGGATCCTCACGATTGGGAAGGACGGCATCCCGGGCTTTACCCGGTTCACGGGTTGGATGTTTCACGATGGCAGGGTCAAATTGATTGGCGAACTGCCAAGGCTGCAGGGGTAAGTTTCGCCTTTATCAAGGCGACGGAAGGCGGGGATTTTTCCGACCCGCTTTTCGACGATCACCGGCGAGGCGCGCAGGCGGCGGGCGTACCTTGGGGGGCCTATCACTACTATTATTTTTGTCGTCCGGCTGCAGAACAGGCCCGATGGTTTATTCGCAATGTACCCAAGGGTGCAGACCTGCCACATGTGCTGGACATGGAATGGACGCCTCATTCCAAAACCTGCACTCTTCGTCCGGATGGGGAAACAATTCGCGCCGAAGCAGAGCGTTTCCTTAGCATCTTGGAGCGACATTATGGTCGCCGGCCCATCATTTACACCACAGTAGATTTTTACGAAGATACAGACATCGCACGATTGCCCAAAACGGATTTTTGGTTGCGCTCAGTCGCGGGCCATCCGCGCAATGTTTATCCACGAACCATTTGGCGGTTTTGGCAGTACACTGGCACCGGTCTGGTTCCAGGGGTAAAGGGCAAGGTGGACATCAACACTTTCAATGGCTCACCAGATATATGGGTCCGGTGGAAGGCTGGGGCCTCCTGATCATGAATATGCCTGTTTAAGCCAATATTCGTGCAGTTTTTGTTCACTTAGAACTGGTGGCTAGTAATTTGAAAGTTTGCGGATCCAACAACAATAATTCGTATCAGCGGCACGCAGTTAGATCGCTGCGACTTAATCATTATTCTTTTTCTGTGACCTTAAATAGCTCTCCCACAAATCTGGTCGCCGCTCGCGGGTGATTTGCACCGACATTTCATGGCGCCAATTCGCGATACGACCGTGATGACCCGACATAAGAATATCAGGGATATTTCGGCCGTTCCATTCCGCAGGGCGCGTGTATTGCGGGTGTTCCAGTAGACCGGAGGAAAAACTCTCTTGCTCTGTGGAAGCCTGATTGCCCAGAACGCCCGGGATAAGCCGAACCGTGGCGTCGATAAGCGCCTGGGCCGCGATTTCCCCCCCAGTTAATACGAAATCGCCCAAGGAGACTTCCTGAACTCCGTAGTGTTCCAAGGCGCGCTCATCCACACCTTCAAATCTACCGCACAACAGGGTGATGCCGTCGCAACGCGCCAAATTCTGCATCATCTGTTGGTTCATCGGGCGACCACGAGGGCTGAGGTAGATGATAGGCCAGTTGCCCCGTATACCCGTCATGGCATACTCGATGGCTTCGCCCAGAACGTCAGCACGCAAGACCATGCCCGCGCCGCCGCCTGCGGGGGTATCGTCGACATTTCGATGCTTGCCGACACCAAACTGCCGTAGATCGACCGTATCAAGCTGCCACAAGCCGTCTTGCAAAGCTTTACCGGTTAAGCTTTCACCCAAAACGCCGGGAAA
>NZ_JBXWRL010000105.1:0-5588 GCF_059612885.1 Ruegeria sp. YKSD179
TTTGGGTGCTGGAAGCGTCTTCGCATCAGACAGCGTCCGAAAAGCTTGAAGCCATAGTCAATCACTTGCCCCGCGACTTGCCGGATCCGGAAGCGGTTCGGATCGTGTCTGCCCGACCACGGCTTTTGACAGGTCGACTGATGAATTGCCTGTCCCGTCTGGATAAGAAACTCGAGCCCAAAGCGCTGACCCTGTCGCGCGAGATCGGTCTGGACAGCCTAGTTTGCCGGCTTCCCCACGGGTACGACACGGAGCTTGCATCTTCCGGCAGACCTCTGCCGGATGGCGGTGCCAAGCGCGCCGCTATCGTCCAAGCATTCACGGGCAGGCCGGGGTTGGTCATTCTCGAAGCGCCTGAAGCGTCCCTCGATGTCGATGCCGTGAAGAAGCTATCGGGGTTCCTTCTGTCCCACTCGGACGAAGTCAAGATCCTCTTGCAGACATCGTCCGAGGATCTCCGCGACGGCCTGAAAGATGCCGCGCGCCTCGAAAACCCAAGTAATTGGATCGAGGGGGTCGAATGATGTCTGATGCCGCCGGCTTCCTCGAATCCGTTCTAAAATATCTCGACGGGCGCCACTCTGATAAGGCCGTAGAGGCGGCATTCGGGGGGTTCTCATCATCGCTGTCCGACATGGCACGCGCCAGCAACCTGATCGGGGTGCACGCGTCCATACATAAGGGCATACCTGCATCCTGGAGAGACGGTCATGATGGCGCCCTGATTGCGAAAGACGGCACCAACTGGATAGGCGTCGCAAGGCGGGACGGCGATCTCGTTGCGTTCCCGGAGAACGACGAGACAGGGCTACTCCACCTGCCGGCGGGGCCGCTCCTCTATCTGCGCATGCTTCCCGAAACCGAAGCATCCAAGGTCACCTACGCCAATATCTCGTCCCGCGCGCGAGGCGCATTCGTGCATGTCGCATGGCAATCCCTGGTCATCAACCTCTGCGCGCTGGCGGTGCCTTTCTTCACCATGGCCGTGTATGACAAGGTTTTGGGGGGCGGCGCCGCCCATTCGCTTCCGGCCCTGTTGTCAGGTGCAGTGATCGTTCTAGTCACGATGCTGGCAATGAGGCGTGTTCGGTCCGGACTTGCTTCCACGGAATACGCCTCGCTTTCGGGGCAGATCTCGACATTGTTGGCCGGCAAGGCACTCCGTTCGCCGGCTTCAAACGTTGCGGGGAACTCTGGAAGTACGATTGTCGCGAAGGTGCGGCAGGGCGAGCGTGCCGCCGACCTGTTCGCCTCCCCGAATATTGCAGCGATCTATGATGCGCCTTTTATCCTGCTGACCTTTGCCGCCCTGGTGATCGTCGGCGGGGGCATGGCGATCATTCCCGCGATCTACCTCGTGCTGTTTTTCGGCTTCGGCTTGTTGATAAACGCCGGAACCGGCGGCAGGGACCCGTTTGCCGTCCGCCAGTCCCAGCGACGTACGCAGATGATCGGGGAACTGGTCGATGCCAACGGCGCCATTCAGCGCGCCGGACTAGGCGAGAAATGGCTTCAACGGTTCGACGCTACCTTGCGCTCGAGCGCGCGCGACACACACCGCTCGATGATCCGAACCGGGTCACAGTCGGCAATCGCAACCACGCTCGGATCCGGCACTGCGCTCGTGACCCTGGTCGTCGGGATCGACCTCGCGCTGAAAGGCCACTTGTCGCCCGGCACGCTGATCGGGACCATGTTGCTCACCTGGCGCATCACCGGCCCGGCGCAATCGCTGTTCCTAGCGATCCCGCGCCTAAAGGCAATCCGCAACGGCTGGACCTCTCTTGAGACCCAGCTCCGGGCGCCCACGGTAGGCCAGGAATCCCATCTCCAGATCGCACTCGAACCCGAAGCTCCCGCCGTGGCCGCACAGGGTCTGTTCTACCGTCATGAAGCCGGTCAGCCGCCCGCCCTCACCGGCGTTACATTCGATGTGTCCCCTGGCAGCGTCGTCGTCATCATGGGGCCGAACGGGTCGGGCAAGTCCACTTTGCTACAGCTCGTCGCCGGGCATCTCCGCCCGCAAACTGGGCATCTGACTCTGAACGGGCGCCAGATGTCCCAGTACGATCCTGACGAGATCGATGCTCGCTGCGCTTATGTCGGTGGCAACAAAAGCGTTTGGTTGGAGCAAAGCAGAACAAGGCCCGACGTCGGGTTTTCCGCGGAAGCCAAGGTGGAACGCGCAGCCTGGTCCGCGATCACGGAACTTGACAGCAGGTTCTTCGTTCTCGACGATCCGCTACCCGCGAATGGCAAAGATGCCTTGAACGAGGTCGGGAAGTTCATCGACGAAACGCGAGGCAAGGCTACTATCTTCCTTGCGACCCACGACACGGAACTCGCGGCGCACGCCGATATCGCCATCGTACTGGACGCCGGAAATGTCGTCTATTGCGGACCTGTTCAGACAGAAAAGCCAGAGGCAGAAGCTTTGACGGAGGAGAAGAGAGATGGGTGAAAATCGCGGAGATCAACCTTTCGACCTGTACGACACGTCGACCTTCGTCTGGACGCGCCGGGCGGCAATCGTCGTTCTGCTCGGCCTAACCGCGTTGGTGATCTGGATGGTCTACACGCCTGTCGACGAGATATCCAAGGCGCGTGGGGAAGTTGAACCCATCGCCCAGGTGAAGCGGGTCGAAAGCCGGCATGGCGGCCAGTTGGCCGAGTTGCTGGTCACGCGCGGTCAAGTGGTGGAAGCGGACCAAATTGTGGCTGTGTTGGATCAGGCGGAAGCGCAATCGGCGCTTCGGGCCGCCGAAGCGCGCATTGCAGGGCTGTCCCTTGAGATCGAACGCCTCCTCGCGCTTGCGGAGGGGCGGGAGCCAGATTTCTCGGCCCATGCCGAGGACTTCAACGATCTCGTGGAACGCGAAACGGCTGCGCTTGCGGCAACGCGTGCCTTCATCCGCGCCGAACGCTCGGTGATCGGGTCGCAGATCGAGGAAAAGCGTGCCGAGATCGCAGCCATTGATGAGGAACGCCCCCAGCTCATTCAACAGATCGCCGTCGCCGAGGAGGAGCGTACCGTTCAACAGGACCTGATGAATCGCGGCCTGAGCGCACGTGCGAAGCTCGCGGAACTGCGAGAGCAGGAAGCACAGTATCGTTTTGACCTTGCCCAACTCGCCGGCCGTCGAACCATCGCCGAGGCTGAGGTGGCCGAGCTTCAGGCCTCGCTGACCCAGGTCGAACTGGACGAGTTTGCCAAGGCGAGAAGCCGGATTGCAGAAGCAGATTCCCAGAGGCGCGCCTTGCAGGCCGAAGCAGCGGGCCTGGAGAGCCGTGTCGCGGAGACGGAGATCCGGTCACCCATTGCCGGCGTGATTCAGTCCATCCCCGACGACACGATCGGCGATGTCATTGATCCCGGCGGCATGGTTGTAACCATCGTTCCCGCCGACGGCGGCTATCGTTTCAGTGGTCGCTTGTCGCCGCGCGATGTCGGCTTCGTCTCGGTGGGGCAACCCGTTCGGTTGAAAATCGACAGCTTCGATTACAGCCGTTTCGGCGCGTTGCCCGGCACCGTCGAGGAAGTTTCGCCGACAACAGCAGTCGATGAGCGTGGTACAGCATTCTACGAAGTCCTTGTGCAGCTGGACAGCGACCATTTCCGCGATGCCGAGGACGGCCTTACATTGATCGCCGGAATGACCGGCGAGGCCGATATCAAGACCGGCGCTAAGACCGTGTTCCAATATGTCTGGAAACCCATCTACACCAATCTCGACCTGGCGTTGACCGAGCGGTGAGGAGAGACGTGATGTCCGATCAGAACCCGAGAAAGTCCCAGACCTCCCGCGCCACTGCGGATCAAAGGGACGAGTTGTCCGAAGAGGTTTTTGCCTGGGTTGTGTCCGACACGAGTGAACTTCCGGAGGTTCAGACCGAAGGCTCCCATGCCGCGCCGGATGGCAGAGTGCGAGACAGCGGAGGTTATGGCAACCGGCAGTTGATGGTCTCGGCGTCGGCCCTGGCACGCCACATGGGTGCCGAGCTTTCCGAATTGCATTCCCAACCCGGTCGTCCCGGGGCGGAACCCGGTTCCGACTGGTTGGCCTCGTCCGGCCTTGCACCACTGCCCCAGGCCCATCCACGCGGCTCGGGCGCCGGCCATCCCGGCTTCACTCATGCCCTGCCCGGCATGGGCACAGGTCAGAATGTTGGGTACGCGATCATTCCGAACGTGTCACCGGGCGGCAGCGGTCACGCGTCGGGACAATTGCCGAGCCATATCGTGTCGAGCAGCCAGCCCAGCGGGCCTGCTATTGCCGGGCTCATCCCCGGCGGTAAGGAAGGTAGCCCGGTTCCGGTTCTAATTTCGGTGACTAATGGCAACAACACACCCGGCGGATCGACCGTAACCATCGCTGGGTTGCCGCCTGGAACGATCATGAACCTGGGACATGCTGGCCCAGGCGGTACATGGATCCTCGGTCCTGGCACCGATCTGAAAAACCTGACCATGACGCCCCCAACCGACTGGTTTGGATCAGGGCATCTGACGGCGACCGTCGTGGATCCTAACGGTCACTCGGCACAGATTCAGATGCCGTTCAATGTTTTGCCACAGCCCGACGCTGCAAGGATCTCCGGAACCGACACCGGAACAACCTCCGAGGACCGTGTTCTGACGGTTTCCGGCGGGTTGACGATCGTCGACCCGGATCCGGGCGAGGCGCATTTTCAGGCCTCGACATTGAGAGGAAATTTCGGTCGCCTACAGATCGATCAATCGGGTCATTGGACCTACACGCTCGACAACACCTCTCCCTCGGTTCAGGCACTGATCTCGAGGCAGACCGAGCGTGAAACCTTCACGATCCACAGCGTGGACGGAACGAGCCACCAACTGGTCGTGAACGTGATGGGCACCGACGACAAGGCCACGATCGCCGGCACGGCGGTCGGCGCGGTGACCGAGGACAAGCTGACCTCGACCGGCGGCAAGCTCGACGTGACCGACCCGGATGCGGGGCAGGATCAGTTCGTGCCGCAGACCGGCGCGGCCGGCGCCCATGGCAGCTTCACCGTGCAGCCCGACGGCACCTGGAGCTACGCGCTCGACAATGGCCAGCCGGCGGTGCAGGCCCTGAAGACCGGCGACCAGATCACCGACACGCTGACCGTCTCCACCATCGACGGCACCACCAAGCAGATCACCGTCACCATCAACGGCACCGACGACAAGGCCACGATCGCCGGCACGGCGGTCGGCGCGGTGACCGAGGACAAGCTGACCTCGACCGGCGGCAAGCTCGACGTGACCGACCCGGATGCGGGGCAGGATCAGTTCGTGCCGCAGACCGGCGCGGCCGGCGCCCATGGCAGCTTCACCGTGCAGCCCGACGGCACCTGGAGCTACGCGCTCGACAATGGCCAGCCGGCAGTGCAGGCCCTGAAGACCGGCGACCAGATCACCGACACACTGACCGTCTCCACCATCGACGGCACCACCAAGCAGATCACCGTCACCATCAACGGCACCGACGACAAGGCCACGATCGCCGGCACGGCGGTCGGCGCGGTGACCGAGGACAAGCTGACCTCGACCGGCGGCAAGCTCGACGTGACCGACCCGGATG
>NZ_JBXWRL010000106.1:0-4979 GCF_059612885.1 Ruegeria sp. YKSD179
CCAAAAACTGTCTCAGTTCGGATTGGGGTCTGCAACTCGACCCCATGAAGTCGGAATCGCTAGTAATCGCGTAACAGCATGACGCGGTGAATACGTTCCCGGGCCTTGTACACACCGCCCGTCACACCATGGGAGTTGGTTCTACCCGACGGCCGTGCGCTAACCTTTTGGGGGCAGCGGACCACGGTAGGATCAGCGACTGGGGTGAAGTCGTAACAAGGTAGCCGTAGGGGAACCTGCGGCTGGATCACCTCCTTTCTAAGGATGTTCCTGGCATCACAGAGTTCGCTCTTGATCGTGGAACACTTAGCAAGATCAACAAGCAATGTTGGTCAAACTCTGCAGGCGCTCATGTAGCGCACTGTAAAGAGCCGGGCCGTCCTCATATCTCTTCAGGAATACGCGAGCCACCGGTTCGCATGTGGTTTTGCCCCGAGCTGGCCCTCCCGGTTGTCTTTGCGTAGCGAAGCAACGAGCCGGGCGCCGCCGATTTTGCGGAGCAAAATCAGCTGGGTCGGTAGCTCAGGTGGTTAGAGCGCACGCCTGATAAGCGTGAGGTCGGAGGTTCAAGTCCTCCTCGACCCACCATATTCCGCTTCGCTTCATGTGGCGGGTCTCGTCGGGTGTTTGTTTTGCGCGTCCTCGGATCTTCGATCCCGCGGGCGGTGTTGGCATCGACCCACGGAGGCGCTGCTGTTTGAGCAAAGCGGTTTGGCGGAGATACACAGCATCGGCGTCAAATATGGCCGCAAGCAGCCGGATAGGCGGTAGGCCAAAAAAGATGGGGCCTTAGCTCAGCTGGGAGAGCGCCTGATTTGCATTCAGGAGGTCAGGAGTTCGATCCTCCTAGGCTCCACCATCGTCTCTTTTTGCTGCAGGCAAAAAAATGACGAACAACATTTGCCAAGTAGAGATGAGCGGCAGTTGCGTTTGTGAAGCAAAAGCAATGAGAGCGGCTTTCCGAATTGGCGGTGGCTCCACCATATCGCTTCGATTTGATCATCGAGCACTTGTATGAGTGCTGGATCATCCAATCGGATGGGTGTGCGAACGCGCATTCTCTTTGAGAATACGCTGCCTCACACTTGGCAGACTTTCTTTGGAAGTCGCCGTAATTGACATCGTATAGAGAGAAATCAATCAACACTGTTTGATCGCGCCGAGTGTGGCGTTGATCTCAGTCGTTCCCTCGCAAGAGGGCGGGTTGTGACACGGGTGTTTCCTCGCCTGTCCACGGCTATCGCGGCTGAAACGAACAGAGTTGTCCAAGTCAAGTACACTAACCCGCATGATCTGACGATCATGCATTGTCTTCTATCCTCTGCGTGGGGCCGACCGACATCGGCAGCGCGGGTTCCAGGATGGAAGGCGGGAAAGTATGCTTTTGGTTCAGAAGAATGACTGCCTTTAGTTACCAGCTGGGCGGTCTCGATTGATTTGATTACTAGCGCAGCTTTGGTTGTGTGCGGTCAAACGCACTCAAGTGGCCGAATAGGCGGTAGTGCCAATATCAAGTCTTTCTCTTTCTGGATCAAATCAAGCGCGAGAAGGGCGTTTGGTGAATGCCTTGGCAGCAAGAGGCGATGAAAGACGTGATACTCTGCGATAAGCCATGGGGAGCTGAGAATAAGCTTTGATCCATGGATCTCTGAATGGGGCAACCCACCTGATACACTCTTATTTATTCGACTGCATGTTTTGCTATGCGAGGTTCGTCCTCAAGTAGCTGAATAGGCGGTGGGACAAAATAAGTGTGTTAAACAGGTACTTAAGACCTGAATACATAGGGTTTTAAGAGCAAACCCGGGGAACTGAAACATCTAAGTACCCGGAGGAAAGGAAATCAATTGATACTCCCCTAGTAGCGGCGAGCGAACGGGGACCAGCCGAGCCGGATAAGTGAGAAGAACATGTTGGGAAGCATGGCCATAGCGGGTGACAGCCCCGTATTCGAAGCTTTGACGGACGTATTAAGTAGGGCGGAACACGTGAAATTCTGTCTGAAGATCGGAGGACCACCTTCGAAGGCTAAGTACTCCTTGCTGACCGATAGCGAACCAGTACCGTGAGGGAAAGGTGAAAAGCACCCCGACGAGGGGAGTGAAACAGTACCTGAAACCGAACGCCTACAATCAGTCGGAGGCTCCTTGCGAGCTGACGGCGTACCTTTTGTATAATGGGTCATCGACTTGGTCTCACGAGCAAGCTTAAGCCGTTAGGTGTAGGCGTAGCGAAAGCGAGTCTTAATAGGGCGCATGAGTTCGTGGGATCAGACCCGAAACCGAGTGATCTAGGCATGGCCAGGTTGAAGGTAAGGTAACACTTACTGGAGGACCGAACCCACATCCGTTGAAAAGGATCGGGATGAGCTGTGCCTAGGGGTGAAAGGCCAATCAAACTCGGAGATAGCTGGTTCTCTGCGAAATCTATTTAGGTAGAGCGTCATCCGAATACCCCGGGGGGTAGAGCACTGGATGGGTAATGGGGCCCCACAGGCTTACTGATCCTAACCAAACTCCGAATACCCGGGAGTACTAGATGGCAGACACACTGCGGATGCTAACGTCCGTAGTGGAGAGGGAAACAACCCTGACCTACAGCTAAGGCCCCCAATTCATGGCTAAGTGGGAAAGCAGGTGGGACGACCAAAACAACCAGGAGGTTGGCTTAGAAGCAGCCATCCTTTAAAGATAGCGTAACAGCTCACTGGTCTAAATAAGTTGTCCTGCGGCGAAGATGTAACGGGGCTCAAGCCATGAGCCGAAGCTTAGGATGCCGTAAGGCATGGTAGCAGAGCGTAGTGTGACATAGTTCCTATCCTCTTTAGCGTTCTTCGGAACGCCTTGGAGGATATTTGGAGCTTTCGATGAAGCGGGCGCGTGAGCGATCCCGTGGAGAGATCACTAGTGAGAATGATGACATGAGTAGCGACAAAGAGTGTGAGAGACACTCTCGCCGAAAGTCCAAGGGTTCCTGCTTAAAGCTAATCTGAGCAGGGTAAGCCGGCCCCTAAGCCGAGGCCGAAAGGCGTAGGCGATGGGAACTAGGTTAATATTCCTAGGCCAGGAGGATGTGACGGATTGCAGGGGTAGTTCAACCTTATCGGATTGGTTGGGCTGCTGAGCAGTTCCTGGAAATAGCCCTCCATCAGACCGTACCCTAAACCGACACAGGTGGACTGGTAGAGCATACCAAGGCGCTTGAGAGAACGATGTTGAAGGAACTCGGCAAAATACCTCCGTAAGTTCGCGAGAAGGAGGCCCGGTTCCTAGGCAACTAGGGGCTGGGGGCACAAACCAGGGGGTGGCGACTGTTTATTAAAAACACAGGGCTCTGCGAAGTCGCAAGACGACGTATAGGGTCTGACGCCTGCCCGGTGCCTGAAGGTTAAAAGGAGAGGTGAGAGCCTTGAATTGAAGCCCAGGTAAACGGCGGCCGTAACTATAACGGTCCTAAGGTAGCGAAATTCCTTGTCGGGTAAGTTCCGACCTGCACGAATGGCGTAACGACTTCCCCGCTGTCTCCAACATCGACTCAGCGAAATTGAATTGCCTGTCAAGATGCAGGCTTCCCGCGGTTAGACGGAAAGACCCCGTGCACCTTTACTACAGCTTCGCACTGGCATCAGGATTGTGATGTGCAGGATAGGTGGTAGGCTTCGAAGCGGAAACGCAAGTATCCGTGGAGCCTCCCTTGAGATACCACCCTTCGCACTCTTGATGTCTAACCGCGGTCCGTTACCCGGATCCGGGACCCTGCGTGGCGGGTAGTTTGACTGGGGCGGTCGCCTCCTAAAGCGTAACGGAGGCGCGCGAAGGTTGGCTCAGAGCGGTCGGAAATCGCTCGTTGAGTGCAATGGCAGAAGCCAGCCTGACTGCAAGACTGACAAGTCGAGCAGAGTCGAAAGACGGCCATAGTGATCCGGTGGTCCCGAGTGGAAGGGCCATCGCTCAACGGATAAAAGGTACGCCGGGGATAACAGGCTGATACTGCCCAAGAGTCCATATCGACGGCAGTGTTTGGCACCTCGATGTCGGCTCATCTCATCCTGGGGCTGGAGCAGGTCCCAAGGGTACGGCTGTTCGCCGTTTAAAGAGGTACGTGAGCTGGGTTTAGAACGTCGTGAGACAGTTCGGTCCCTATCTGCCGTGGGTGTAGGAGACTTGAGAGGAGTTGCCCCTAGTACGAGAGGACCGGGGTGAACGATCCACTGGTGGACCAGTTGTCGTGCCAACGGCAGTGCTGGGTAGCTATGATCGGACAGGATAACCGCTGAAGGCATCTAAGCGGGAAGCCCCCCTCAAAACAAGGTCTCCCTGAGGGCCGTGGAAGACCACCACGTCAATAGGCCGGAGATGTAAGCGCAGTAATGCGTTCAGTTGACCGGTACTAATCGCCCGATAGGCTTGATTTGATCCAGTAACAGAAAGACAAAGCTCACCGCCTCAAGTAGCCAAGCGGTAGGCGATCAAACAAGACCAAAAGCATACACCGACCTTGAGTTGGACAACACTGATTGATGTGAAACCCCGTAAGGGGTGACATAATAACCGAGTGGCAACGCGCATTTGCACGCAAAGACGCCGCCCGCCACTCGTCGCGCTTTGCAAAGCAAAGCTGCGACGGGGATTTTCCTCGGTTTGGTGGTCATAGCGCAAGCAAAACACCCGGTCCCATACCGAACCCGGAAGTTAAGTGCTGCCGCGCCAATGGTACTTGGGCTTAAGCCCCGGGAGAGTAGGTCACCGCCAAACCTAGAAAAACCCCCAAACTCTCTAATACGATGACACACTTTCCGACCCTGACGCGGGATGGAGCAGCCCGGTAGCTCGTCAGGCTCATAACCTGAAGGTCGTAGGTTCAAATCCTACTCCCGCAACCAGCGTCGGAATATCTCAAAGAAGCACGTTCAGACTACAATTGATCCCCCGGATCAATTGCTTAACGTCTTCACATCGTCAGCCTCAAACCTAAAGGTC
>NZ_JBXWRL010000107.1:0-4727 GCF_059612885.1 Ruegeria sp. YKSD179
GTGTCACGTCAAACATCCCGCCCGACTTTTCGTGAACTTCGTTTGCCGCTTCAATTACAAGTGCAAATTCTTCAGAGATAGCAACGGGTTCCGTATTGGATGAAGCCGAGAAAACAGACACCTCGGAGTTTGGATCCCAATTGGACATCTTGGCGTTGACCTCTGCCAAAGTATCCTGCACGGCCGCTGCCAAAGTAGTTTCATCCAGTTCATCACCGATCGCCGTGATGTCAAAGGTGGTCCCCATCGTCTCACCAGACAGTCGAACCACATCTGGTTCAGTGTCGAACCAACATCCCGCTACAAGAAACGTGAAAGCCAGTGCAATCAGGCTGCGCATCGTATGACCTCATGGGATAACCGTGCTCGGCGTATGCCAGCGACCCCTAACAGAGTCAAATCTGACCTAAAGTTTCATCGGTAAAAACCCAAGAACGATCAGACCAATCGCGGCGGGAACCCCGAAAATCCAGGCTCTTTTCCGCCATCCGGGTGCCTGTTGCTTCCAAATCCGTCTAAAGTTGTGCCCGCAAATGACTACGCCCAGAAAGATCAATGCGGCTACAGGCGGTGTTAAGTAAAGTTGGCTCATGCGGCAGGAGCTTCCTGTAAGGCAGAGTTTAACCAGATTTCGAAATTGCACCCTATACAGGGCTTATGCCTGCGATAAGGTAGATAAGACAGTCCACACACATGCAGGAGGAGACAGCCCATGGCCCCAAGCTCTTACCAGCCCCCGACCCGCGGCGACAAGGCCACTACGGCCACACGCAGCCAATCGGTCGAATCGAACCTTTCGCAAACCAACACGACAGTGGCCAAGCTGCTGGAAGGTAAAGGAGACGCCGTATTCGCTGTTAGACCGACTGACACGATCCATTCGGTTGTCGAAATTTTGCGGGAAAAACGAATTGGCGCCGTTGTAGTGACAGATCAGAACGGAACGCTGCAAGGAATTCTTTCTGAACGCGATATCGTTCGTCGCATGGCTGAAACACCGGGAGAGACTCTGCCGCAATCGGTCAGCGATCTAATGACCCGAGACGTGCAGACGTGCAAACCTGACGACCCGCTGAACGACGTACTCAAAACCATGACTGAAGGGCGCTTTCGCCACATGCCGGTGCTGAGCGACGGCATCTTGCGCGGGGTTATCACTATTGGCGACGTAGTGCATTTCCGTTTGAAAGAACTGGAATACGAGGCCCTTAGAATGAAACAAATGATCGTAGGTTAAACCCGTATTTGGATTATTAAGCTCTCACAACTGAGTAACCCCATTTCTGTCAGTGGACAAAAAACGGACCTGTCCACTGGATATTTCAGCCGCTGTAAGGTGGTTGGTCGCAAAGGCTCCGGTGTCAATTGAAATCACTTGGTTTTCGACCGTTGGATCAGTCACGATTGTATGGCCGTGCACAATCCACTGTCCGTCTTTGCGGCGCGGGCCAGGGAATTGCGGGTGCCCCCACAGGCAAACCTTTCTTGATTGCTTATCAACGGATCGATGTGGATCAAGTGCGGCATGCACAACGGTCACGTTTCCACTGGTCCAGGTAAGCGGTCTGTCCTGAATCCATTCCAAAAGCGGTTGGCCCATCTCGCGCCGCAACGCTTCGCCAATCTCATTCAACCTGTCCGTGGTCTCGGTTCCATCGGCAACGCCAAAGGAAGCTAGCGTCTGTCTGCCACCATTGTGCCACCACATTCGCGCCATTGCCTCTGGGTTTTTTAGAAATTGAAGCAACATGTCTTCATGATTTCCTAAAAGACAAATCACTTCGCGGTCCTTGACTCCGGATAGATGGTAAAGGTGGCGTAATACCTGTGCGCTACACTCACCTCTATCGATATAGTCCCCGACAAATACGAGCGGGCAATCTGCATCGAGCGAAGCGATTAGCCGTTGCAACAAGTCCAGACGACCATGGATATCCCCCACCGCATAAAATCGTTCTGCAGGGGCGAGCGTTGACAACGCCGAGCCCGATTTTCCTGAGCGCGACGCAGAGAACAGATTTTTTATCCAACCATTCAGCATCTGCTCTGTTCCCTACCCTGCTGGACCAAGAGCAGCAATCCGGAAATCCAGCAGAACTTGTTGCAACATGCTCCAAGTAATTGCTGTCAGCTCTCTGCGGGGTCACAAGTCGCAGATGACGGAAAGCTGAATTCCGTTTCTTCCCTGTCTAATGTGCCCGAAGAAAATCTGAGCTGCCGACGAATTCTATACAAATAAGCAGGATTCAAACTCGGAACGTGATTGTAGAATTGCGACGCCCAACGCTTAGGCTTTCACAGTTCGCCGATTTGAGTTTCTTGGCCACACCAAAACAAACCGACGCATTAAACTTCGGTTTTTTGACATATCAGCCACCAAAATCATCAAGCATGATGTCTTCACGGTCCACGCCAAGATCCAGCAGCATGTTTATAACAGACTGGTTCATGATCGGTGGTCCGCACATGTAGAATTCGCAATCTTCCGGCGCCGGATGGTTCTTGAGGTATTCTTCGAACAACACGTTATGGATAAAACCTGTGTAGCCGTCCCAATCATCTCCAGGCTGAGGATCAGACAAGGCAACATGCCATTCAAAGTTTTCGTTTTCTACCGCGAGTGAGTCGAAATCCTCGACAAAGAACATCTCTCGCTTGGACCTAGCCCCATACCAAAAACTAATTTTTCGTTTCGTTTTCAATCTTTTGAGCTGATCAAAGATGTGGCTGCGCATCGGTGCCATACCCGCACCTCCGCCTATGAAGACCATCTCCTTTTCTGTGTCGCGCGCGAAGAATTCACCAAAAGGGCCGGAGATCGTAACTTTGTCACCTGGTTTCAAGTTGAAAATGTAGGACGACATCTGACCCGCAGGTATGCCCTCTGATCCCGGCGGCGGCGAAGCCACCCGAACGTTGAGCATGATCATACCCTTCTCTTCTGGATAGTTGGCCATGGAGTAAGCACGTTCAATCGGCTCGGCAACCACTGACTTGTATTGCCACAAATTGAATTTGTCCCAGTCTTCGCGATACTCCTCATCAACGTCGAAATCGGTATACGCCAGCTGGTGCGCTGGCGCCTCGATCTGAATGTAGCCTCCAGCACGGAAATTCACATCCTCGCCTTCAGGTAAGTCCAGCGTCAGGGCCTTGATAAAGGTCGCAACGTTTTCGTTCGAACGAACGGTACATTCCCACTTCTTGACACCAAAGACCTCCTCCGGAACTTCGATATCCATGTCCTGCTTGACTGCCACCTGACAGGAAAGCCGATCCCCACAAGATGCCTCTCGCTTAGTGATATGGCTCTCTTCAGTCGGCAGTATTGATCCGCCGCCCGAATGAATGCGCACGCGGCACTGTGCGCAGGTTCCACCGCCCCCGCAAGCGGACGGGACAAACAGCTTCTCTGCCGCCAGCGTTTGCAAAAGCTTGCCACCAGCAGGGACCGAAATCGTTTTTTCACCGTTGATGGTGATATTCACGTTACCGGTCGAAACCAACCGCGACCGGGCGGCCATGATAACCGAGACCAGCGCGAGAACGATCAAGGTAAATAGGATGACGCCTAAGCTGAACGTTTCCATAGGCCCCTCCTTAAAGCTTCACGCCTGAGAAGGACATGAAAGCCATCGCCATCAAGCCCGCCGTGATAAAGGTGATACCCAGACCCTGCAATCCGTCAGGAATATCGGAATATTTCAGCTTTTCCCTGACACCGGCCATTGCCGTGATGGCCAAAGCCCATCCAAAGCCCGAGGAGAGACCGTAAGTTGCCGCTTCAGCGAAGTTGTAATCCCTCTCGACCATGAACAAAGACCCGCCCAGTATGGCGCAATTTACGGTAATCAAAGGCAGGAAAATACCCAATGCGTTGTACAGAGGTGGAAAATACTTATCGAGGATCATCTCTAGGATCTGCACCATAGCCGCGATGACGCCAATATAAGAAATCAAACCAAGAAAAGTTAGGTCAACATCCGGGAACCCTGCCCATGCCAGTGCGCCTGGTTTCAGCAGATAATTCAGCAACAGATTATTTGTGGGTACTGTAATGGCCTGAACCAGCATCACTGATATACCCAAGCCGAGCGCAGTCGAGATCTTCTTCGAAACGGCGATAAAGGTGCACATACCCAGAAAGAAGCTGAGCGCAAGGTTTTCAACAAAGATGGCCTTTACGGCCAATGAGATAAGCCCTTCCATCAGTGCGCCTCTACCTGTTGAATTTTGTATTCACGCTCTTCGACTTGGCTGGGTTTCCAGGTTCGGAAAGCCCAAATAATCAGCCCGATAATGAAAAACGCGGAGGGCGGCAAAAGCAACATGCCGTTCGGCACGTACCAGCCCCCGTTATTCACGGTCTGCAAAATTGTAATGCCAAATAGCGACCCCGCCCCAAACAATTCGCGGATGAAACCTACCAGCAACAGGATCAGGCCATAGCCCATGCCGTTTCCCATCCCGTCGATGAAAGACGCGACAGGTGGGTTTTTCATTGCAAAAGCTTCGGCACGGCCCATCACAATGCAGTTGGTGATAATAAGGCCAACGAAAACCGACAGGGTCTTAGAAATCTCGAAAGCATATGCTTTGAGGATTTGATCCACCAAAATCACGAGCGAGGCAATGATCACCATCTGCACGATGATCCGGATTGAACCGGGTATCTGATTGCGTAGGCAAGAAATGAAAAAGGATGAGAACGACGTTACAAAGATAAC
>NZ_JBXWRL010000108.1:0-4260 GCF_059612885.1 Ruegeria sp. YKSD179
GCAAAGGCCGATGCCAATGTTGGGATAAATTTGTCCGCAATAGCCAAAGGCTACGGCATTGATGCTATTGCAGGTGCTCTCGCAGAGGCAGGAGTCGAAAACTATTTGGTTGAAATCGGCGGAGATTTGGTCGCTAAAGGCGAAAACGAAAGCGGCGAACGCTGGCGGATAGGTATAGAAAAACCTGAAACCGGCTCGCAGACCATCCAGCTAGTGGTGCCTGTAGCAGACTTGGGATTGGCCACATCAGGTGACTATAAGAACTTCTTCGAGCAGGATGGTATTCGGTATTCACATATCATAAACCCAGTGACTGGACGTCCGATCACGCATCGAACTACTTCGGTCACTGTTCTGGCTGAAAATGCGATGATGGCGGACGCCTGGGCTACGGCGATGCTGGCGTTAGGTCAGGAAAAGGGGTTGAAGCTGGCGGAAGAGCAAGATCTTGCTGTGTTTTTCATCTCAAGGGATGTGACAGGTGACGAGGAAACCTATATCACAGTAACCAGCAGCGCGTTCACGAATGTGCTCGACTCCGACTGACAGTTAGGAATAGCGATGACCACTTTTCTTCTGGCTTTTGTACTTTTGCTCATTGTCATGGTCGGTATGTCGTTGGGTGTAATGCTGATGGGCAAAACAATTAAAGGAAGCTGCGGCGGCCTGAATGCAATTTCTGGCGCAGATAAATGTCTTGTCTGCCACAAAGATATCGATCCAGACAGCCCACTGCGGGATCAATTGCAGTGTAAGCGTGCGAAAAAGATGCTGCAGCGGATGGAAGGCTAGGATACCACTCTTGGCATGAACAAAGCCAAGAATATCCTTTTCATCATGTTCGATCAGCTGCGTTGGGATTACCTTAGCTGCTATGGACATCCGCATTTGCATACCCCGAACATTGATCGTCTTGCTTCGAAAGGTGTTCGATTCACGCGTGCGTATATTCAATCGCCGATTTGCGGTAGCTCGCGTATGTCCACCTATACGGGGCGCTATGTGCATTCACACGGCGCGTCTTGGAATAACATTCCACTGAAAGTAGGCGAGATCACGATGGGCGACCATCTTCGGAAAGCAGGCATGGATTGTTGGCTGGTCGGCAAGACACATATGGCCGCGGACGCTGAAGGCATGGCACGGTTAGGGTTGGAACCTGACAGCGTTATCGGTGCTCGGGTGGCGGAATGTGGGTTTGACGTTTTCGAGCGAGATGATGGTTTGCGAGCAGAAGGGCCCGATGGGTTTTACGATCCGAACGGCGCAAAAAAATACAATCAGTATCTTTCAAATAAAGGGTACGAGGGCGATAATCCCTGGCACGACTTCGCCAATTCCGGGTTGGATGCCGAGGGTAACGTTCTTTCTGGTTGGTTCTTAAAATATTCCTCCGAACCAGCGAACATAGCAGAAGAAGACAGTGAAACCCCGTACCTGACCACGCGGGGAATAGAGTTTATGCAAAGCCACGACGGGCCTTGGTGTTGCCACCTTAGCTATATCAAACCTCATTGGCCTTACATCGTGCCTGAACCGTATGCGTCGATGTATGGTCCGGAACATGTTGTTCCACCGGTCCGATCAGAGGCTGAGCGGGAAGACGCACATCCTGTACTTAGGGCGTTTATGGAGACCAAGGTCGGTCAGGCCTTTTCAAGGCAGGATGTTCGAGACGCTGTGATTCCGGCCTACATGGGCCTGATAAAACAAGCAGATGACCAGATGGGTCGCTTGTTTGAATGGATGGAACGGACGGGGCGAATGCAGGATACAATGATTGTTCTGACCTCGGACCACGGTGATTTTCTTGGTGATCACTGGATGGGGGAAAAGACTTTCTTTCACGATGCCTCTACGAAGATGCCCCTGATAATTTATGATCCTTCGTCCGAGGCGGATGCCACTCGTGGTACAACCTGCGATGCGCTGGTCGAGTCGATTGACCTGGCCCCGACTTTTGTTGAAGTGGCAGGCGGAGAAATGGCGAGCCATATACTTGAAGGGCATTCCCTGTTGCCGATACTTCATGGCGATGCGACTGAAACACCCCGCGAGTTCGCGATTTGCGAGTACGATTATTCCGCTTCGTCTATAGTTGAGAAACTTAATACTTCGGTCCGCGACGCGGTTATGTTCATGGTTGTGACCCCAAAGTGGAAGTTGATCCACTGCGAAGGCGGTCACCGTCCTATCCTTTTCGATTTGGACGCCGATCCAGAAGAGTTGATCGATCTCGGCAACAGCGCGGAACACGAGGACATCATTGCAAAGCTTTACGATAATCTCTTCGCGTGGGCGCGTCGACCATCGCAGCGCACAACGCGCTCAGAACAACAGCTGAATGATATGCGGACAAAAAGCGGTGGTACCGGAGTTATGATTGGAATTTACGACGAAAATGATGCACCGCTGAAACTGACCGTAAAGTACCGGGGCAGAAAGGCCAGACCGTTTGCGGAGTACATGCCCAAAGAAGATTAAAACTTCTGAACCTTGCCCAAAATGCGGTTCACCCCCGGGCAGGCTGAGGTTAGAAGAAGGGCCAAGTTCAGCTATCGGAGAGCTCAAATGACTGTCCCTAAACCCGTAGTATTGTGCATTCTCGACGGCTGGGGAGTATCAGACAGCACTGAAGCCAATGCGCCGTTAATGGCGAACACGCCGACATTTGACTCAATTATGTCCAAAGGACCGCACGCCAAGCTGATAACCCATGGTCCTGATGTAGGACTGCCCAGCGGGCAGATGGGAAATTCAGAAGTTGGACACACAAATATCGGCGCAGGCCGCGTGGTTGCAATGGATTTGGGGCAGATCGATTTAGCTATCGAGGACGGTTCTTTTTTTGAAAACGCCGCTTTGCAGACTTTCATCGCAAATGTGAAGGCTGTCGGTGGAACCGCTCACCTTATGGGTCTTGTTTCAGACGGCGGGGTGCATGGGCATTTGAATCATATCATTGCAGCAGCCAAAGCGATCACAGATTCGGGGGTTCCGGTTGCGCTGCACGCAATTACGGATGGAAGAGATGTTCCACCAAAATCGGCGTTGACATTTGTTGCCGAGCTTGAGCGGCATTTGCCCGAAGGCGCGCGCATTGCGACGCTTTGTGGGCGTTACTATGCGATGGACCGTGACAACCGTTGGGAACGTGTTTCCCAAGCATATGAAGCAATGATCAAGGGGCAAGGCAGAACGGCCCAAACGGCCAAAGAGGCTGTTGAGCAGGCCTATGATCTGTCTGAAACGGACGAATTCATTATCCCTACTGTTTTGGGTTCATTCAGCGGTGCTATGAATGGTGATGGGTTCTTTTGCCTGAATTTTCGTGCTGATCGCGCCCGTGAAATCCTGCGCGCAATTGCCGAGCCGAAGTTTTCCGATTTTGATACCGGTTTGCGCCCGTCTTTTTCGGCAATTTTGGGAATGGTTGAATACTCAGATGGGCATAACGCTTATATGACGACGGTGTTCCCAAAGCGTGACATCGTAAATACGTTGGGCGAATGGGTGGCAAAACATGGTTTGCGTCAGTTCCGCTTGGCTGAGACTGAAAAGTACCCGCATGTAACTTTCTTCCTCAACGGCGGCAAAGAACAAGCTGAGTTGGGAGAAGACCGCTATATGCCGAAATCCCCCAAAGTCGCAACTTATGATCTACAACCTGAAATGTCGTCGGTCGAAGTCACTGATAAATTCGTAGAAGCTATCGACGCAGGCTATGATCTGATCGTAACAAACTATGCAAACCCTGACATGGTAGGTCACACCGGTGATCTTGAGGCTGCGATCAAAGCCTGTGAGGCAGTGGATCGGGGTTTGGCAAAGGTGATTGAGGCACTTGAGAAAGCAGGGGGCGCCATGATCGTTACTGCCGATCACGGAAACTGTGAGGTTATGGTGGATCCGGAAACAGGTGGTCCCCATACAGCTCACACCCTGAACCCGGTTCCTGTCGCATTGGTTGGTGGTCCTTTGGGCGTATCATTGCGAGAAGGGCGCCTTTCGGATTTAGCCCCGACTATTCTTGACCTAATGGGTCTGCCCAAACCGCCAGAAATGACAGGAGAAAGTCTGATATCATGAAGCTGTGCACGCTTTTGCTTGCTGTGGTGTGTTATCCATTTTGGGCATTTGCGCAAAGTGATCCTTCGCATGCGGCGTTAGAGGCGGCGGAAATGCTGGAACAGGCTTCGGTTAAGTTGAATGAGGCTGAAGACACGCGTGACAGGGTAAAGGCATTGACCGAAACTATTC
>NZ_JBXWRL010000109.1:0-4099 GCF_059612885.1 Ruegeria sp. YKSD179
ACTCTTCTTATGCTGCTTCGTTACTGAGGTCTTTGAGGATGTCGCCGAGGATGTCATCACGCGACTTTTGTGGCTGCGTTCCGGCGTTCAACGCTGCTTGGGCTGCAGGATCGCGATTACCTGACTTTGAAATACTGAGGAGCGTGTCCTTTTGTTCAGCCAAGAAATCCGCCATGCCCGCACGAACGTTCTCTAGCACCGCCGCTATCTGATTTTCCTCTATGTCTTTTGTGATGGAATTCGCCTCAGACGAAATCAGACGCGTATAATCAGCGGCATAAGCTTCAAACCCTTTACGTTTCTGCCACCACCGACGCCACCACGTACTTTGCAAATCCAATGCGATGGTTCGACCAATGCCCAAGGGAGGCGGAACACGCGGGACGATTGGGGCTTCGATGTTGAATTCACCCAGATGGTTGCCCAAAAGTTTGATATACAGAGATTCAACATCTGTAGCCGCCGAGGAATAAATAGCGCCCGCTTCCTTGCGCATGGAACGTCCAAAGCTAAAATATGCTGCTTTTTGCAAAGTCCGAAGACCCGCGGGATCGTATTGCCAAGTCCCCTCCTCACCATTTTGCTCTAGATGAGCGATCAGTGAGTCTGTTGCCCGTTTGACAAAATTCACTTCGGCCGATGCCAGCCGCTCCAAGACCTTGTCCCGCAGCTTGGTCGTAAGTTCGTTTACCTTCCGTTCATATTCTTCCGAAACTGTCACAATTGCTTTTTCCGCGGACACTCCGTCAAGATCTCGGAGCACCCCGTCGTTGGTCGACAACGTCTTTGCCACCGTAGTAGCCCGAATTTGGCTGGCAATGTTACGCGCCCGATGACGCACACGATCCAATAGTCGGCTCCCCGCTCCTTCGGCGATTCGTTCATTCATTGCCAGCAAAAGGTCTGGAAGGCCCGAGAGCGCCCAGATTTTGTCCAAAGACGCCGACTGGTCCCCAAAACCTGCAGCGAGGTAGAATGTGTTCAGAGCCTGACGGGATTCTTCGGTTAGAATGTCGGGGTTCCCCGTCAAAGCAGCTTCGGCCCACTGGGCGCTCCCAAAGACAATGCTGGTTTCAGTGTCGATATTATTCTGTTTCAGAGTGTCCTGAATGCGGTCGCGAATCTCAGGAACCTGAGTGACGGGATCCGACAACTCGTCAATACGGTTCACAAAAAGGATTATCTGCCGGTTTTCGAACTGAGAAATGATCCTCATCAGCGCCATGTCCATTGTCGTCAGCGCTTGGCTGGCTGCCAATACGACGACGCACACTTCGGAACCACGCAGACTGCGAAGCGTAATCTGTTCGCGCACCATAAATGTGTCATTTACACCCGGCGTATCGCAAAGCTTTAGCGAAATTGGATATTGCGGGATATCCATGAAAAGCTCTGCCGATTTCGTTACATCGGCAAACCGTCCCGTCTTGGGGTTGATGTCCGGATCATCCTCGTCACCTAAACAAACATACCGCTGAATTAATTCGTCATCAAAATAGTCATATTGGTGGCTTTGACCAAGAATCAGGTCAAAATGCTTGCCAAGTCGTTCTTCTGATTTGGCTTTCATTTCATTGACTTGACGACGAATATCATCCATCTCGTCATCGGCGCCAGCGCGATTGGCAAGTTCTCCCAACCGGCCTCCGCCGACCATAAGGTTGTCCCATTCTTCCTGTTCAAAGAACGTGAACTTGGAACGGGCGTCCCCCTCGGTACGTGTATTAATGTTCAGGGTTGTCACAACAGAAGTCCACGGATTCACATCTGACGGCAAAAGGTTCGGCCGTCCCGCCAGGATGTT
Source organism: Ruegeria sp. YKSD179 (assembly GCF_059612885.1). Lineage (NCBI taxonomy): Bacteria > Pseudomonadati > Pseudomonadota > Alphaproteobacteria > Rhodobacterales > Roseobacteraceae > Ruegeria > Ruegeria sp. YKSD179. The sequence continues at coordinate 1,805 of NZ_JBXWRL010000109.1, forward strand.
GATTATCGAGGATTTTCCAGCCTTGACTTGACCTACCAACGTCACGCTGGCAGTAAAATTTTCCATTTTCGTCTTAAGCGTCGCCAAGCGTGCGGAGGATCGCGCATCCGCCACCTCAGTCAGTTGATCTATCTGTGTTGTCAGTGCGGACATTGCATCTGTCATCGGTGACAGGGCTTCGTTTCCCACAGACAGAAGGTGGTCATTGCGCGCCATGGTCAGCCTCCGGTACCAGTTGCGGCTATGCGGTTGCCCGAACCTTTCGCCGACCGACTGGCCAACGAATCGATCCGCGCGATTAGGTCTAAAGCATTGCCTAAAATCGCCGCTTCGGTACGTGGCGAGATCGATTCATAAGCAAAGGAGTCAGCCAAGATTTCAATTGAGCGGAAATGCTCACTGTTCTCCAGACGCGCGACCCGGCGACCGGTTGGAAAGTCTTGAGATCTGTATTCAGGCAGCGGCATTCTAGCGTTGGCCAGAAGATAGCGGTTGCCCGAATGTGTTTTAAGCGAGATTCCAAACCCCGTTCCTGGGTGTTGGGAATTGAAGGTTTTTAGCTCGCCAATGAAACTTTTGCGGGCAAGCCCGATGATGTCTTGCTCGGAAGCAGCAGAATTTATCTGGTCTGTCACTATTAAGGCCCTCGTTCTGGAGATGAGCAGATACTGACAAGATGCCTGATGGCGAAAAGGACTCATGAAATCCCGACGTTCATCAATTATGATTACCACGGTGTTATTTTGACGTGATTAGGATATTTTGACGTTTCAATTGTGGCGCAATTGAGGAGGAGGTTCTTACTTGCGCCTCAACCCAAGCGGGTTTTGGCTTGCAAATCATCAGTACAAAACCGTTCACAAGTACAACGGGCCCCGTGAACGAGTCGAAACCCTATTCGCAAGATCATGTTATAAATGTTTATTTTTTATAGTAATTTACAAAAACCGCATGTGACGTTTGTAGTCCAGAAAGGTTGCTTGGGCAGCCTGGGCCAGTGCAATCCGATCAAAACGGGGACTTGGGTTAACTAAGCAAGAACAATTTATACGGGTAGTACAAGTATTAGCTATCGGAGTTCCCAATTTGGAAACAGTTTGTTTACGTCGCGAGCGTTTCATAAGCGGAATGCTCTTCCAAATAGGAATTTCTCAAGGTGTTCCGAAGGTGACTCAAAACTTTGGACAATCAGGTTTTCAAAGGACACTAACTTCCTAGCGGCGGCAAGAACTTCGATCTTTGTCTCCATCGTGAAAAATTTTTTGGGTTCGCCAATTTTACCACTCGCGCTCGCTTGTAAGCTTTGCTATTCACCGCGCCATGCTGGTGCAGGGCATCAGAAAGCGGGTGTGGCGAAATTGGTAGACGCACCAGATTTAGGTTCTGGCGCCGCAAGGCGTGGGGGTTCAAGTCCCTCCACCCGCACCACTCTGACAGACAATGATTTTCTCAATTTTCGCTTGGACTGTTGTGCGGCCAAGGGCCGAACTGCTACGATTTTGCTACGCGCGGCCCCGACGGCGTAGCAGCGAAGCGCTTGGTGTTTCCGTGGTTGCTCTTGAAACATCCCAACCACAGTTTCCGTGCCGAATCGCGTTGGTTTGACCGGCAGAACCAACTGACCCGTTCGACCGCTCAAACTTGACAAATGGGTGCGATATATGGTAAGAACAAACAACGAACTTGCTCTCGGTGAGGGCTGCGTTCATTGCGCCGGGGGCGCAGAAACTCCAACCTACTGAGGTAACCTGATGAGCGACTTAACCGTCGCGCTTGCTGATGTCCGTCGTGTGACCGGGCTTGGCGATTTTGCAGTGCGCAGCATTCTGACCAAGCCGAACCCGCTGCCATATGTGAAGGCCAAGCCCGGCCCGCGCGGCGGCAACAGCCAGCGCCTTTATCAACTTCGCCCGCTCCTTCTGCGTCTCCGCCATAAGGGCTGGTTTACATCATCCATGGAAAAAGAATTCTGCCGCATCGACCTTGCGGCCCGCACAACCGAGGCAATTTCCCAATGAACTTTCCTGCAACTGAACGCCTTGTCGCGACGTACAGTGTCCTCGACAATCTCACCGCCAGCGAGCACGAACGACTTCGCGAGTGCCAAGTCGCATTTGAGGTAAGCCTTGGCGTGATTTACGGCGACCGCTTGGCCACCATCTTGGTCGAGTCGCTGATTGATGAACTTGCACTTGATCCACGCGTAAGGGACTCAGCCACGAGTCGCCAGCCAGCACTCTTGGCACATACAATCGCCGCTTGCTCAAGATGCGATTTGCATCCCGCGGAAAGAAG
>NZ_JBXWRL010000110.1:0-3875 GCF_059612885.1 Ruegeria sp. YKSD179
CCTGCGCAAGGCTGACGCAATCGAAGTCGTGGTGGGGCAGGGTGCCAAACCCGGCGGTGGTGGCATGCTGCTGGGTCAGAAGATTTCGGATCGTGTTGCTGAAATGCGAACGTTGCCCAAAGGAATTGATCAGCGCTCCGCTTGCCGTCATCCCGACTGGACAGGGCCTGACGATCTGGAAATCAAGATCCTTGAGTTACGTGAAATTACAGATTGGCAGATACCAATCTATGTTAAGGTTGGTGCCACGCGGCCCTACTACGACACCGCTTTGGCAGTTAAGGCCGGAGCAGACGTCGTTGTAATGGACGGAATGCAGGGTGGCACTGCCGCTACCCAGGATGTGTTCATTGAACATGTGGGTTTGCCAACACTATCTTGCATTCGCCCTGCAGTGCAGGCGTTGCAGGACTTAGGCGTTCACCGTGAAGTGCAGTTAGTGATTTCGGGTGGTATCCGCACCGGTGCAGATGTGGCCAAGGCGTTGGCATTGGGTGCAGATGCGGTGGCTATCGGTACTGCAGCGTTGATCGCTTTGGGTGACAATGACCCGAAGTGGGAAGCCGAATATCAAAAATTGGGTACGACCACCGGCGCATATGACGATTGGCACGAGGGCTTGGATCCCGCGGGTATCACTACGCAGGACCCAGAATTGGCCAAGCGCTTGGATCCGGTCGAGGCTGGGCGAAGGTTGCGTAATTACCTCAAGGTCATGACTCTTGAGGCGCAAACAATCGCGCGCGCATGCGGGCATAATCACCTGCACAATCTGGAGCCTGAAGATCTGTGTGCTCTTACAATGGAGGCAGCGGCGATGGCACGCGTTCCGTTGGCGGGAACAGATTGGTACCCGGGCAAGGCGGGTTTCTAAAACAAAACCTCTTCAAAGCGTGGCCCAAATGGGCCGCGTTTTTTTACAAACGATATCAACAGGGAAAGGAAGGCCGCCCATGACGATAGATCTGGCTGCTTTCGCCAAAGAAAAAGGCGTCAAATATTTCATGATCTCGTTCACTGACTTGTTCGGTGGACAGCGCGCAAAGCTGGTTCCGGCACAAGCTATAGCAGACATGCAGGAAGAAGGCGCCGGTTTCGCAGGCTTTGCTACCTGGCTCGACATGACGCCCGCACACCCAGATATGTTGGCAGTGCCAGATCCGTCATCGGTCATCCAACTTCCGTGGAAGCCCGAGGTCGCCTGGGTCGCTGCCAATTGCGTAATGGAAGGTGAAGACGTGGCACAAGCGCCGCGCAATGTCCTCCGCCGATTGATTAATGAAGCTGCTGGCGAAGGGCTTCATGTTAAGACTGGTATCGAAGCCGAGTTCTTCCTGCTCACTCCTGACGGTGAACAAATAAGCGACCCATTCGACACTGCGGAAAAGCCTTGTTACGACCAACAGGCCGTGATGCGCCGCTATGACGTGGTACGCGAGATTTGCGATTATATGCTGGAACTGGGCTGGGGGCCCTATCAGAATGATCACGAAGACGCCAATGGCCAGTTTGAGATGAACTGGGAATATGACGACGTCCTTCGTACGGCGGATAAGCATTCATTCTTTAAATTCATGGCAAAATCGGTGGCTGAGAAACACGGGTTCCGCGCTACTTTCATGCCCAAGCCTGTTGAAGGTTTGACAGGTAATGGTTGCCATGCGCACATCTCAGTTTGGGACGCGCCCGGAGCGGCTGCAAAAACGAATGTGTTTGCGGGTGAAGGCGACGGTCCAACCGGAGAGTTGGGACTAGCCGAGCAGGGCAAGCATTTTTTGGGTGGCATCATGAAACACGCCAGTGCGCTGGCGGCGATCACTAATCCAACGGTCAACAGCTACAAGCGTATCAATGCGCCACGCACAATGTCGGGTGCAACGTGGGCGCCGAACACAGTAACATGGACCGGCAACAACCGTACCCACATGGTTCGCGTACCGGGTCCTGGTCGGTTCGAACTTCGACTGCCAGACGGTGCAACTAACCCATACTTGCTCCAGGCAGTAATTATTGCTGCCGGTTTGTCTGGCATCAGGTCCAAGGCAGATCCAGGTAAAAGATACGACATCGATATGTACGCAGAGGGCCACAAGGTTCGCGGAGCGCCGAAGCTACCGCTGAACATGCTGGACGCGCTGCGGGCTTATGATAGGGATAAAGGTCTGAAGGCGATGATGGGCGAAGAGTTTTCGGCGGCGTTTCTGAAAATGAAACATCAAGAATGGAACTCGTTTGTGTCGCATTTTTCTCGTTGGGAGAAAGAGAATACTCTCGACATTTGATAAACGGGGTTAGCCTAACCCTGAGGCAAATGAATTGCCTTTTCGGATTACAATCCGGGAAGGCTTTTTTTAAGCTGGTTACCAGCTTGACGTAGCCAACGAAAGACGCCCTTGTTTAAGCGGTGTATCAGTCAAACGTAAGCACACTGCCGAACGACCCTGCCCCTTTTTAAATCGTCCAAAGCTAACCGCTAAATTGACGTTCGTTTGGCGATTTTTTCTTTGACTCATTCAAATCGCCTCGCGCACCGAAGATGAGTTTCCCATCGCGCTGGCGGAAATTATTTGATTGCAAGTTCATCGATTAAATTGAAATCAAACAGAATTTTTTAATAACTTATCAGTCAATTGCCCGCTATTGACATTTTTTGTCGCGCGCAAAGAATACGTAAAGACGTGTTAAATTCGCGGTGGTGTTCACCCTAGGTAGATGGGCATGACAAAAATCAAGAATATGGAAGAGTTCGCCGCTGTCAGTGGTATCTCTCGTCCAACTGTATCCAAGTATTTTCACGATCCCGAAAGCGTGCGTAGCACGACTCGGACTCGTATCGAAGAAGCATTGGAAAGGTTCGATTATCGTCCGAATATCTTCGCGGTTAACCAAAACCGTAAATTAACGAAGAACATTGGCATTGTTGTTCCTTATCTGGCTGATCCCTTCTTTGCGGAAATTGCCCGGTATCTTGAGCAGAGCTGCATTGCTGCAGGGTACCGCCCAACTTTGTTCAGTTCGCATGGTGAGCCAGAGTTGGAAGGCGAGATTCTGGACAGTTTGAGGTCATTGAAACCTGCTGGCGTTTTGTTGGCGCCTCTGGGGCGAGCATCGGATCGTTCCAAAATCGAAAAGTTTTGCGGCAACGTGCCAACAGTTTTGTTTGATAGTAACCTAGAAGGATTGGGTGCTGCTTTCATTGGTTCGGATAACTATAGTTTCGTTTCCCAGACCGTAGAGTACATGACCCGGACCGGCGAACCGCCATCGTTTTTTGAAATGCGGACCCCCGCGAACCCGAATGCGAACAAACGGCGCAATGCATATATCGAAGTCATGCAGAGACTTGGGTTCGAGCCCCACATTATAAAAATCGACGGAGAAGGTTGGGGTTTCGAAGAGATTGGCCGCCAGGGTGCGATGAAAGCTCTGGAGGAAGGCGCTCTTAGGACTGACTCTGTTTTGTGCAGTAATGACCGTCTTGCAATTGGGTTTCTTGCTGCGTGTTACGAACGGGGGATCCGGGTCGGACGCAAGGCAGATTGCGCATTACGCGTGGCGTCAAATGACGACCACCCCTTTTCCAAATTCACGTGCCCGTCTTTAACGACCGCTGCGCATGACTACGACAATGTCGCCGCGCGCAGTGTCGAAACGCTTTTCGAACTTGTTGAAAACGGTGGGAAATTTGACAAACGAACGGAAACTTTGTTTCCGGCCCGACTCATTTTAAGGGAATCTGCCTGACTAAAAATTGACGCGCGTAAAGTTTTTATTGACGCCGCGACAATTTCTGATCTACCCTCTTCCTACAACATCCAAGCTCAGGGAGGACAGGGATGTATCTTAAGAACGCACTTCGTGCGGCGACTGCGTTG
>NZ_JBXWRL010000111.1:0-4041 GCF_059612885.1 Ruegeria sp. YKSD179
GCCCTTCAACGTGAGCTATGGACCGTGAACCAGGTCTTTGCTCGCTTCAATTTAGCAGGCGCTGTGAAGGCAGGCTTAAGGCTCCAGGGATTTGACTGCGGGGAGCCCGCGCCACCACAGGCCGCGCTGTCTGACGCGCAGATCAGCGTCGTGAAAGCGGCGTTGGAACAGGTTGGCGCTCTTTGATCTTTTGCCCAGATGGGAATGTCCGTTTCGTCCGCGTAGCGGTCGTTGGCTGGACGATCGGTCAAAGGCTGCTTTGTCCGCAAAGCGGAAGCTCTCGCCGACTGCAGCGAATGACCTTGTCGAGCTCAAATTAGACCTTCGGCATAATTAAGAATTTTAGTTCAATGTCGGTTTAAACGTGCACATTCTTAGGTCAGGGAGTTTCGCTTGATGATCAAAGACGCTAGGATTGTAGTTGAGGCAACAGGCAGGTTAACGTTATGCGCAGTGCAATATTCTTGCCCTTGGTGGTATTTTTCCTAAGCGCCATTGTCTTAGCTCAATCCGCGACTGCAGCTTCTCTTGGGCGATACGAGGTTTTTGGCGTTGAAGACGGAGACATGCTGAAATTGCGAGCAGGACCGGGAATAGGTTTCAACGTGATAGTGGGCCTTCCAAATGGAACCGCTTTACGAGTTCACAGTTGCGAGCAGACCGGCGGCACCCGTTGGTGCCGCGTATCCTTGCAACGTGCGCGTGGTCTGAAGGGATTTGTCTCTTGGGCATATTTGCGAAAAATTCGATAATAGGACTGCGGCGACACCACCTAAAACGCCCGGGTTTTGTCAGCAGAAGCTAAAATGAGTTGATAACGGAGTTTTTCTAGTCTCAGCCAATACTCTACGCATAGTAGTCTTTCAACCAAATGGCAGCGAATAGCTACATCGAACACAAAGTGAACCTTGAAAAGCCAGTTGATTCGTCAACGTACAGGACTGCCGAACTGTTTCCCTTCCGGTGGTTTGCAAAGTCCAACAAGATCGGCCATAAATTTTTGTGAACGTTAGCACATGCAACTACAGCGCGCCAAAACAACACGCCGCAGCTTATGCGATCTGGAGATAAATTTTGGAACGTAGGCTAGCAGTGATAGTGGCCGCCGATTTTGTGGGTTTTTCGCGAATGATGGGCGAAGATGAAGCAGACACTGTCAATGCAGTGCGAAAACTGCGTTCTGAAACCTTCGATCCCATTCTCGCGGAATATGGCGGCGCAATCCTCAAATCGATGGGGGACGGATGGCTTATGGAGTTTTCAAGCGCGGCTGGTGCAGTAAATGCGTCCATGCAAATTCAGGATCGTATGCCGAGGCACACGCCAATCGCCTTGCGCATAGGAGTAAATATCGGCGATATCACAAAAACAGAAGAAGACATCTACGGGGATGGGATCAACATCGCGTCTCGTTTGGGGTGGCCGCGATACTCAAGACAGACAAAGCCGCTCGTGCAGCGGCCTCGGAGGCATCAGGATCCATGCTTTGAGCAACGGGTGGACTAGTTGAATTTGCAGTTAAAAATGCCGCGAAAACTAAGATTCGTCTCAATGTACAGGCTCATTTGCCAGAAAAAATGGAAGACTAAGCGATGTCCCATTAACTTAGCATGGCACGGATAAGAATGCCGCGCCTTTTGCCATATATGTTTTGCTGTCAATCAATTTGATCTCGATTGTGACGCTCTAAAGACACCCGTTCGAGTTTTGTCGGTTGATGAGCCGATTTCACCGATCGATGGTACCGAAGCGAACGACAGCTTTGTCCGCAGACCAGACGTTCGGCTAACCACTTAACGCGGCGCTGCAGCGAATGACCGCTCTGAGCCCCACTCGACGGTTGCCGCGTCGTCATCATTTGTCGGCTTTAGGCGAATGGTATCGGAAAAGTCGAAAACGCGTCATCCTGAGGTGCGTATCCAAGCACTCTACAGGTTTCGGTCAAATCAAGTCGCTTAAACCGATTGTTAGAGATGCCGTGCGCGATAAAACTCCCGTCGATCTCTGCTTGGACTGCGCGATCAATCAGGTGCGTCGCATCGCGATGACTAAGCCACGCGCTTAGGTCACGCATGGTTTCAAGTGGCGGGCCGTCCGCAGGTTCGAACGCCCCTATTCGCAAGGAGACGCAGGACATGCCGTGCTGCGTCGCATAAAACGAACACAAGGCTTCCCCATAGCACTTTGAGACGCCGTAGAGATTGGCCGGGGCAACAGCCATTCCCGGAACGATTTGCCGGTCTACGGGGTATCCTTCGATGGTTTGCGCGCTGCTCGCGAAGACGAAGCGGCGGACGTTTGCCTGACGAGCAGCTTCGATCAAATGGGTTGTCGCCAATATGTTGGCAGGCAGCACTTCGTCAATTTCTGCATTCGGGTCGGGTACGCCTGCGAGATGTACAACGGTATCCACTCCTTGACATAAAACCGCTGCAGCATTTGCATCCGAGAGATCAGATCGCACGAAATGATGCTGACCTGAAACAGGGTACGTGGGCTCATTCAAATCGGTCAGCACAAACTGATACCGCTCTTGATATGCGGCAAAAAATGCCCTCCCAATCCGACCCGACGAACCAGTTACAAGCACCTTCAGCATGGTCTGTCCCCCAATCTCTGCGACACGGTGGTTAGCCCTAAAGTGACTGTAAGCAAAAGGAAAGCAGACATTCAGTTCAGTCTGCTTTTCGGTAACTTTGTCCGCGAAGCGGTCGTCCATGCGGAACAATCGCACCGCGCTGTGGCTAACAGCAGGTTTGTCCGCAAGGCAGACGTTGACGGAATTTTGCCGAATGACCGCACCGAGCCCGAAGCCGTCGTTCGATTTCAATTAAACTGGCGTACTTTCTACGAAACAGCCAGACACAATGACCGCATGAGCGAACGTGCGGTCTTTGCTTGTATCAGATCCGAAAGCTCAATGCGCCCACGTTACTTCATATCCTCATACTCCGATAGACGAGCTATCACAACGCGGCGAAGTGCGGTCATATCGATGTCGATTGCGGTGAATACGCTGCCTGCGTCGAAAACGAGGCCCAACAGTTCCGGATCCGAGGAAAGAAATCCGGCGGGTTTGCCAAGGGCACGCACGCGGTGAATGGTGTTGACGATCGCCTCTTTGACATCGGGGTGTTTCAAATCTCCGGGGCGCCCTAGGCTGGCGGCCAGATCCGCTGGGCCGACGAAGACGGCATCAATGCCGTCTGTGGTGGCAATCTCTTCAAGATTGTTCATGGCTTCTCGCGTTTCAATCTGAACAATCAGGCAAATCTCTTCGCGTGCTTTAGTGAAGTAATCGGGGATTGCAGCAAATCTGTTTGCGCGTGTACCCCCGGCAACCCCGCGCAAACCGGCGGGCGGATAGGTGACTGCCGCCGCTGCAAGCCGCGCCTCTTCTCCGTTCTGCACATATGGCACAAGAATCGTCTGTGCGCCGATATCCAGCATTTTCTTGATCTCAGCGACGTCGAGGCTTTTCACCCGTACAACCGGTTCCACCGGATAGGCTGACATGGCATGCAACCCGTGCAGAACTTCCTGAACATCGCGCGGAGAATGTTCGCAATCGAGTACGATCCAGTCATAGCCGCACCCGGCCAGCATTTCACTCATGGCGGGGTCGCGGATCGAACTCCACAAACCCAGTTGCTGGTTACCTTGCAGGATGGCTTCTTTGAAATGGTTCTTTGGCAAGTCCATTGAGGGTTCCTTTTCAATTTACTGCTATGAGCAGGTCTTGCACGGTATACGCCAGATTTTTCCCAGTCTGCTATACACCTTAAAGCGGACATTCGACAAAAGCGCTCAGATGACCGCCTTGAGCCCAAAACTGACGTTAATTAGCTTGTGAGCGCAGCTCCGCAACGAATGATTGCTTGAGCCCATGATATTAGGTTTGGCAGCATTTAGCTAAAACGCTGGCTCTTAATGGTGCGGTTCTCCTAGAGTGTTCGAATTAGGATGAAACGAGGGAGGAAAATTATGCTCGATACGACATTGACGGGTCAAACACAGGCATTTCTCGATTCTTTTGGTACA
>NZ_JBXWRL010000112.1:0-3908 GCF_059612885.1 Ruegeria sp. YKSD179
CTCCGCCACTTACACATTGCGAACCCGAGATGAGGTCCCTAGCGGGGCCTTTTTTCTTTTTGTTTCAAAGGGGTTTAGCGGGGCCATCCGACTTTCGGAGACTGGGGCTTTGGACGAAATGGGTCTCTGAACGCCCTGCGTCTCTTTCCACCCGCCTTTCACCCAAGTCGAGACGGATTCAAAAACTTACGTATTTTCCGATGCTTGTCAGAAATGTGCTGCGCCGCAGTTGAGGCGACTTCGAGCGCTATCGATGCAACCAGAGACACCCGGAGGCGGCGTAGTAGTGCGAGATGACGAGAAAGCGTTGGTACGTTGGGCCACAGCCAAGTCGGGCGACACTTCTCCCGCGACAGTGGTCGACGGATTCCAGACCAGTCATTGACTGCAGCTTGCAGCAAGGACCGAGATGCGGACGAAGCGGTCACCTACGATCCATATTCAGCGTTGAACCCATTCTTCGCCTTTAACGGAAGATAGTCAGCGTTAGGACAGTCGGACAAAGATCAGATCTTCGACATGTGGACTTTGCCATCCTTCATGATCAGATCCAGAGTGTTCTGGTAGTCGATAACAACACCGATGTCCTCGGTCGGATCGCCGCCGTAGAGTAGTATGTCTGCCCAGGCACCTTCCTCGATGACACCGAGTTTGGCCGCTCGGTACGGGTTGCGTGAACGAGCGAGTTCGAAAAGCTGTCCGTTTGCTGACGTTGCTTGCTTGAGCATCTCCGTTGGTGTGAAGAACGGCGAACGCTGTTGGAACTCCAGCAAAACCGTATCCAGCATCGATGATGCCGCGTCGGTTCCCCATCCAATTTTGACACCGTACTGCTTAGCCCATCCCATAACTTGCTCATAACCGGCTACAACCTCCCCTGCTTTGCGCCGGTTTTCATCGGTGAAAAAGGGTACATCCATAAGTCCCACGGGGTTCGAGAGGCTGCTGAGCCACATGCCAGCTTCTGCCATCATCGCGACGGTTTCTTCGGACATGAGATGGCCATGTACGTTGTCCGCCACCCCAGCGCGGATCATGCGCTGAACGCTTTCGTCGTTGTAGGCATGACAAGCAACATAGGTATCGTAATCTGCGGCGGCTTCGACCGCTGCGCGGAATTCATCTTCCGAATAGCCGACCGATTCCAGCGGATCCTTTACGGACGCAACTCCACCGCCAGCCATGACCTTGATATAAGCCGACCCGTTTGCCAGAGCTGTTCGAACAGCCCAACGAACATCACTAGGACCATCCGCAAGGATGGACCAACCGGAAGTGAGAGAGCGGTTCGCATCGCTGGATAAAGACTCTGTTCCGCCGAGATACCTGAATCCGCCAAAGTCTCCATGTCCCGAGGTCGCGCCAACAAAATGCCCCGCAGACATGATACGCGGCCCTTCTATATGTCCAGCGTCGATCGCCCGGCCCAATTCAATTGAAGGCCCGCCGAGGTCTCGGATAGAGGTCACGCCCATGTCGATGAGTTTCTTGGCCTGCGGGATTGCCGCGTACGCTGTTGTGTAGATTGTCTCCGACAATACGGCCCGCAAAGGATCGACCGTAGGCCCAAGCATCACGTGTTGGTGCGAGTCAATCAAACCAGGTATCAAGGTGCGACCGCCGCCATCAATCTGCATGGCGTCTGGTGCTACGATGGGCTCGCGTGAGACCGTGGCGATAAACTGGCCTTCTACGAGAACACTGCCATTTTCAATAAGTGCGTCGTTCACGCCATCGAAGATTTTCACGTTCGAAATCAACGTTAAAGGAGCCGCTGATTGGGCGCGGGCAGGAACGCGAGCCGTAGCACTCAGAGCTATGCCGCCGATTATTACGTCTCTGCGGTTGATATAACCTGACTTCGCCATTCTTTTTTCTCCTGTCTCCGTTGATCGCAGCAAAGCACAAAAATCATATTGAAACCTGTCAGATTTGACGCCGGCGTGTAGTTTTCCTTTCTTTCATGACAAGAGTGGATTAATTTTCGCTAGTTTGTTTGAAGGAGGCTGTGATGGCACCTAAGCGAGCGGATGTTCCACTCATGCGCGCTTCTGTTCTGTCGCCATTTATTGATCGACTGACCAGCACCGATCGAAATGCTATTTTCGACCGGTTAGAAATGACCTCGGCAGATTTGGCATCGGGCGCTAAACTGATCGCTGCAGAAACAAGCTACAGGGTCGTGGAGTGGTGTGCAGACCTTTCAGGCAACAAGTACTTCGGACTAGAAGCCGGCCTTGCGCTTAGTGTCGAAGACTGGCCTCCATTCCGCGATGCTGCCGGAAGTTCGGTCACGCTAGTCGAATTCTTGTCTAAGTTTTCTGCCACTGCGTCACGTTATGCATCCAGTACACGCTATTCGCTAGAGTTCGGTGCAGAAGAGTGCATGTTCCGCCAGATGCGTACTTTTCGCCCGAGTGCTTTACCTGAGCAAGCCGATGCCTTCGCCGTCGGCCTCTTGGTCATATTGCTCAAAAGATCTGCTGGGAAAAGCTGGGATATGAACGAATTGCAGCTACAAGTCTGCGCACCCGAGTTTATTGACCATCGGGCGCTTGCGTCAGCAAGGAAAGTAGCCGGCGACCGAATGGGTGTATCATGTTCCTTTCCAATGGGGTGGCTGTGGGAGAACTGTGACTTCGCACAAGACGATTTAAAAGAGGCGCGCATCGAAACTGAAAAATTACCCAAGGAACTAGAAAGAATTATCGAACAAGTAATTATGTCCGGCGTTTCTGTTGCCGAGATCAATGTGGCACGCTTGGCTAAGGAATTGGGGGTCCCTGCTCGAACTCTCAGGGAACGGCTCAGAAAAAGCGGCACGAACTTAAGGAACGTCATCAACGTAGTCAAAAAAAAAGAAGCCGAAAGAATCCTTGTTCAAAATTCAATGTCTGTGACGGATGCCGCTACAAGGCTGGGTTACAAAGACCCGGCGAACTTCACACGTGCCTTCAAACGGCTTACCGGGAAAAGCCCAAAACACTTTAAGCGCGACTCAGTTGCATTCCAGTAACAGCTTGGCGGCTTGCGAAATTGAGAGCAAGAAATTGTCTCCTTTGGGCTCTCTCCAGGCTTTTGGTGCAAAGTGAATGAAGGTCCGCTCCATCTGAAACAGGAACGGTGTGTGTGTCGTTTGAGGCCAAACGCCAGCCGCTAATCGAATACGCGCTCCGCCTGCTCCTGCCATGTCTCCCCCGCCAGAAAACACAGATCATACAGACTGACAGCCGACGCCTCACGCCCACAAGTCAGCCTTTTCTGTACCTCCGGCGCCAGATAAGCGAGGCGTAGCTGACGACTGACATGGCGCTCGGCCAGACCGACGGCTTCGGCCAGTTCCTGGATTGTCGCGAACTCACCGGCCTCCATCCGGCGACGCCAACTCCATGCGCGGCCGATTGCGCGCAGGATATGGGGATCCTGTGCCTGATCCGCGCTCGGGCTGTGGTCAGCCGGCGGCAGGATCTTGGGTCTCCCGTTCTTCTTGCGCATCTTGAGAGGGATCAGGATGCGGATGGTGTTGTTCGGCTTGGTCATTCGGCAGCCTCCATCTCGCGGGGCGCGAACATCTCACGGATGACCCCGGCGATGCCCTCGCGCCGGATATCGACCTCGAGTCCGGCGGCCGTCACTGTGATGCGCCGAACGAGGAGCTGGACGATCCGCGCTTGCTCGGCCGGGAAGAGTTGCGCCCACAACGTGTCGAACTCGTGGAGCGCCCCCAAGGCGTCGGCTTCGGAAATATCGGCGGTTTTGGTTTTGAGCGCCGCCAATACCTGCGTGACGACCTCCGGTGTTTGCAGGATCCGGCGGATTTCGGTCACTACCGCGTCCTCGACCATCCCGGCGGCCAGCCGCGTCGGCGCGGTCTCTTCGCCGGTATCGCGGTTCCGGATCACGTCCAT
>NZ_JBXWRL010000113.1:0-3326 GCF_059612885.1 Ruegeria sp. YKSD179
ATCTGGAAGATCTTTGGCTGATTTAGGTCGCCCCTTTTTATGACAGATATAAATTGCATTGTGTGAAAATACTCTATTCACAGTGCGAGATGTCTTTAAATAGTTTTCGACATTACCGGTTGTTAGTAGTTTACGGCTTATACCCAATTCTTCATTTAAGGTTTTAATAGAATTGTACGGTTCAAAATAAACTAGTTCTAACCCATAATCCGAAAGATGTTCCTCAACTTCGTTATGACTATAGTAATATTGATAAAATTCATCAACAGCAGGGTTTCCCTTAACTCCAGTATAATATTTTAATCGACGTACCATATTGAGGTATGGAACTGTAAATATCGCAACACCTATATCTTCTAAAATGCGCTCCGCTTCTCTAAGAAAACTGTCGGGGCCATTTTGGTCATGTTCAATCACGCCGAGAGAAACATACCCTCCGAGCGAGCCATCTGAAATGCCAGTATTGGTCACATCTCCATATAGAACGTTTAGCTCTGGGTAGACCGAGGCAACTTTTTCAATGGTTTGTTTTGCGTTATCCAACCCAAAGACTTTAAATCCCCGGTTGTGAAGTGCGAGTACATATTGACCCTGGCCACAACCGGCCTCGAGTACAAGTTTGTCACGTGGGAGGAAGCACTCGAATATACCTTCGAACTTACCAAGCCTACCCTGCTCGAATTTGGCCATTTTTTTAGCCAAATCTATTCTATCCCAGTGGCACTCCCAATACTCTGGATCCGCCTTTGATTTATAATACGCAACGGCATTGATTTTTCTCATTTTCAGCCTCAAGTCACAGGCGTTTACCTCATTAGAAAACCGAAACGGCGCTTCTCGGCCAAGAACCTCTGGATATCTTTGAGATTTTATTCATGTATTTCCGGAACTCCAATTGTTTTATTTGTGTCCTAGCCAAAAAACTAAGGCACCGGAATTCACAAATTCACACTCTGTATTGAAGTCTGCCCGTTCCTAGCATGCGCCTCAACCGAGCTAACGTATACGACGCAGATACACATAATACGCACCATCACCCCCGTGGCTGATATGCGCCGGAGTCACCTGAAGGACCGCTTGCGCCAGTGGCGGCAGGCTCAGCCAGTGGGGGACTTGATTTCGGAGGACACCGCGCGGGGTTGGGATAGGGCCGGGCTCGTCTCGATCCTTGCCCTTTCCTGTAATCACCAACACGAGCCGTTTTCCCGAGGCTTGTGCCGATAGGATAAACTTGACTAATACAGGGTGCGCCGTGTCCATTCTCATGCCGTGCAGATCCAGACGACCTTCGGGTTTAAGTTTGCCGCGTTTCATCCGACCAAACGCTTTGACGTCCATACGCACGATGTCTCTGCGTAGCTCTTCAGAAATTGACGTTTTCAGATTGTTGCCGGCTGGCGTCGGTTGCGATTTTTGTCCCAATTCGAAAGTCTCTAGTCTGGGTACCGGCGACTTTGTTGGTTTGGGTTTGGGAAGAACAGTCGGGTGTACCGTTTGCGGTAGCTCAGGATGCAAACGCTCGGCCTGTTTCGCGACTTTGCGCCAAAGTTCAATTTCGTCTGCGGTCAGTTTCCGGCGCGACATCAGAACTCATCCGGCAAAAGAGCATACGCGCGCTGGATCGGCAGCAACAGAACCATTCGACCGGAATCTTTAAGGCGCCCTGCAGCTTCACCTGCCGCATCACCGGTACCAAAGAAAATATCCGCGCGCTGGGCACCCTTGATTGCCGCACCTGTATCTTGGGCAATCATCAACTGGCGAATTGGTTTCTCTCCATCCTTTTCGATCCAAACCGGCGCCCCCAAAGGTGTATAGATCGGGTCCGCCGCTATACTGCGCAACTTTGTGACTGAGCGGTTCATAGCACCCAATGGTCCAAGCTCGGGGGCGACACGTGTAACCTCACGAAAGAAAACGTACGAAGGGTTGTGTAATAGCAATTCAGCGCCTGCTTCAGGGTTTTTTCGGACCCAAGCACGTATCATTTGGGCGCTGACTTCGTGAGCGCCCAGCGCTCCACGCCGAACCAACTCGGCCCCGATCGAACGATACGGATGTCCGTTTGCGCCTCCGTAGCCAACTCGCAATTTACTACCGTCAGGCAACCGAATACGCCCTGATCCTTGGATTTGCAGAAAAAACAGTTCAACCGGGTCATCGACCCACGCGATCTCCAGTCCGCGACCTTGCATAACGTCACTGGTCAATAACTCTCGTCGGCTCAGCCAACGGTCGGATTTCCTGACCTCGGGCGGCATTCGGTATAGCGGATAGCGGTACTTTGCTGATGGCGACGTTGCGCCATCGAGCTCAGGTTCGAAATAGCCCGTAAATAAGGCAGCGGCCCCGTCCTCGACCAACAGTGGACGAAAAAACAACTCAAAAAACGAGCGCGCGGATTCCGGACTATGCGTCTGCGCCGCCGCGCATAACGCTTTCCAGTCCGGGTCCTTCAGATCGCTGCATGTATTTAAAAAAACAGAAAGGGCCGCCCAATGATCGTCAGCTGCCCAGCCATCCAAATCTTCGAACGCCAGAATGGTGCGTTTCACCTCTGCATTGGGGGCGCTCGCGGCGGTCATAGCGGCCACCAAGAAAAGCGACCGGAGTTTTTCAATCATGCGTCCGTGGCAACTAACAGCCAGTTTGGATCATCGGTACCCATGACGCGGGCAAAGGTCCAACTGTCCTTTTGGCGTTTTACAGTATTGGGGCTTCCTTCGATAATGTCGCCGCCTCGATCCCTTACGACCGAAGTCAACTCGCCAATAAACCGCATCGTGATCTCAGCCTGGTTTGTGTCCTTGTCAAAATGAGCGTCCGCCAATGTCGTTTCGCGTACACCCACGAACTCGGCTTCAATCGTCAAGCCCTTATCCTCCCTGTCTGCCACAACCGAGACGAAGCTGTCGAAAACTTCTTCAGACAGGAACGGTTGGATTTCGTCCAGATTGCCCTTTTCGAATCCCATAACGATCATTTCGTATGCGCCACGCGCGCCCTGAACAAACTCACCGACAGAAAAACTGGGTTCGACACGTTTCATTGCGGCCAAAGTTTGCGCTTGTTCGCTATCTTCTGGCACGTGATCGGTGATGTCATGATCCGGGCCACCTTCGATTACTTCAAAATCGCGACGCGACTTGCTGGCTTCGGGTTGTTGCTGCAGCGGCGGCTTTTCAAATCCTTCACGTGTTCCCAGTACGCTTTTCAGGCGCACAATCAGAAAAACAGCGATACCAAGCAAGACCAATAGCTGGATCATGGGATTGTTCATTTCGTCCTCTTTTCAGAACCGAGACTTTGTAAGCGCAGCCTCATGC
>NZ_JBXWRL010000114.1:0-2892 GCF_059612885.1 Ruegeria sp. YKSD179
ATATAAGGATCGTCCAACCATTCCACACCGGGCAACAACGCTTCGCCTTCGGCGCGGCCTTGTGGGTCCACAACGCGCACTTTAGCGCCGCCGCCAATCAGCGCCGGAACAATTGTCAGAGATGGAGCATCTCGCATATCGTCAGTGTCTGGTTTGAAAGTCACACCCAGTACAGCGATGGTCTTTCCATTAAACCTGTCGTCGCAGACCTCGCGGACTTTTTCGATCATTCGTGCCTTGACGGCATCATTGACGCGAATGACCGTTTCTGTGATCTGCATTGGATATGCGTGTTCTTGCCCGATCCTGGCCAGGGCCGCCGTGTCCTTGGGAAAACAGGAGCCTCCATAACCGGGACCGGCACGCAGGAATTTGTTTCCGATGCGTCCATCCAATCCGATCCCGCGTGCAACTTCCTTGACATCCCCGCCAACCCTTTCGCACAACCCGGCAATTTCGTTAATGAAAGTGATCTTGGTCGCAAGAAACGCATTGGCTGCGTACTTTATCAACTCGGCACTTTCTAAATCTGTATTCAGTATTGGAAAGTCGCGTAAATATAGAGGGCGGTAGATTTTGGCCATAACTTCGGCCGCACGTTCGCTTTCCACGCCAACAACAACGCGGTCCGGGCGCATAAAGTCGTCAATCGCGGCTCCTTCACGCAAAAACTCAGGGTTCGAAGCCACGTCAAACTCCGCCTCGGGGTTAGCCGCTGCTATTACTTCGTGCACTTTGCGATTTGTACCAACGGGCACTGTGGATTTGGTCACGACTACCACATAGTCGGTGATAGCTTGCGCAATTTCCCGCGCTGCGGACATCACGTAAGTCAGGTCCGCGTGACCGTCGCCACGCCGGGTTGGCGTTCCAACCGCGATAAAGACCGCATCTGCCCCGTCGACAGCGTCGGCAAGGTCTGTGGTGAAGGTCAATCGGCCCGCTGACACATTCTTGGCCATTAGAACATCCAGGCCTGGTTCGTAGATAGGAACCTGGCCCGATTGCAGCATCTCAATTTTGTCGGTAGCTTTGTCGACGCAGATAACGTCATGGCCGAAATCCGAGAAACACACGCCTGACACCAGGCCAACATATCCAGTGCCGATCATTGCAATGCGCATATTCAAATTCCTTTTATGGGCTCTTGCGCCGGAATACGCTTAGAAACAAACGGTATTCAAGCGCTTTTCTGCGTGAATGTCAGCGTTTCGGTTCAAAGCTGATGGCGTTCTATCAATTTTCACATTCTTCGTTGTGCGCTGGAAATCGCCGCTTCCCGATTCTCGCAATTTAGGTGTTGTGCATACATAGCAAGTCCGTTTGGATTCGGTAGATGTTTGCTTCATATTGTGTGAGATAGAATTAATTGATTTTTTTGGCGGGCCACGCAGTCGAGCCGGGTCGGTGACGGGTAAAAATGATGACCAGAAAACTAACACTCGCGCCGAGGGCATTTATGTCCTCGCGAGATAAAAAAGTGTGGCGCAACCGTATTCTATTAATACTTTCGCCGGTGCTTTTGCTGCTGTCGCCTATTTTGCTGCCGATATACTATATCCACCGGAAACGAAAGGGAAAACCCCTGTTTTCTGGCAAAAGCCTGACTGGACCATTGGTAAAGAAAGAGGTTGGCCGAATGGGCTACCTTGCGGGATCGCTCAGTTCGGTGCCGCCATCGCCGTTAAATATGGCGGAAGAAGCGCGAATAGACGCTTTGCCCGACACATTCGCCTTATGTCGAGTAATTGGAAATGACCTGGCACCGCGACACAAAGCCGGACAATCGCTTGAGAATGTCAGATTCATTCTTGAAAATGAACCTGACCTGGAAGACTGCACCAAGATTTGGGTTTTGAACCGAATTTTTGATCCGGAGAACGAAGCCGACCTAATCGCGTTGTTGGATCAACACGACCAAATTTATGAACGCATTCCATTTGAACCTGAAGCGCTGCAGAATATTGGTTATGATTTTTCAACGATTTCAGACCCGATTGTCTTCGCTGACGGATCCATAGATCAACTGGAGGAAAATTTCCGTTCATTGGTCACTTCGCAGGTGTATCGTGCGCGAAACAATTACGTCATGAACAACAATGGCGCACGAAATTTTGCGTTGGAGTTTTCATTGAAGCAAGCAAAATGGGCGTTGCCGTTTGATGGAAATTGTTTTTTTACGCGAAAAGCTTGGGAAGCTTGTCGCAGCGATATTCTTGCTCACAGAGACAAGAGATATTTTACGGTGCCGATGGCCCGAATGCTGGATAACAGCGATTTGTTACTTGATGACTTGACACCGAACGCAACCGAGGAACCCCAGATTGCGTTTCGATGCGATGCGCCTTTGCGGTTTGCTGTGTCGCATCCATATGGGCGTCGACCCAAGGTTGAACTGTTCTTGCATTTGGGCATTCCTGGTCCTTGGGAAAACTGGTCAAATTTCACGTTTGACATTCCACCGCGCAAAGTGTCCCCCGAAGGACATCGTGTGGGGCAAGCCGGATGGGTTGCCCGATTATTTTCTGGACAGACGAGCTTGGAAAAGGACGCTGACAACACCATTCGAGATCGAGGCGTTGCAAGAAACCTGGCCATACGCGCGACGTTGGATATGCTCGAAGCCCGTCCTATGCAGGAGCGTTTGGAATCCGGAAAGCCGGTTTTCTATGATCTGAACCGTATAGAAGCGCTGGCTGCTTGCCCTTCATCTTTGGAACGGCCAGATATTCTTGCCGCAGCAGACGAGGCGATGCACCGTGGACCCTATTCGGTAGTGGACAAACCAGATCCGGGTCCAAGTGGTGACTTGCATGACTACTTTCACCCAGCCCCTTATTGGTGGCCGGATCCCCAAAAACCTGCTGGCTCACCCTATGTAAGGCGAGACGG
>NZ_JBXWRL010000115.1:0-2736 GCF_059612885.1 Ruegeria sp. YKSD179
TTCACAAATTGACCGCGATGTTTCTGAATAATTTCCGCCAAAACTTGGAAATGGCTTTCGATTGCAGATGACCAGCTTTGATCGCCCAGCGCTTCTGCCAATGCAGTACTACCCTCTACATCTGTGAAAAGGACCGAAGCCAAGCCTTCGGATTGAATAAGTTCAGGCCCCTCCTCTCTTGCAGCATCGATCAGTTGCTGGATGGCCAACTGTTCGACACCGACAAGTTCGATATTGGGGGTCGGTACAGATGCATGGCGGTTTACAATCTTCCACGATGCGCCTTCCAAAACGAAAATCAGGACGGTGCGATAGATGACCGCTTCGTCAAAGCCGACAAATTGAATCCGGTGGACAAAAGATGACCATCCAGTTTCTCCGTTTTCGAAGGCTTCCGCCTCAAGTTCTTCAAACACTACCGGCGCTGGAATCGCGGCAAAAAAGCCGCCGACGCCGTCACGCACTGCAGAACCACTCCAAAACTCACCCTCACCTGTTCCAATGAACCTAAGTTCATCGGAGGTTGTTAGAAAGTCTCGCAATTCCTCTGTGTTCGTTTTGGTCCTGAGTATCTCATACCAACGCCTGGAAACTGCCAGCAATTCGGGTGAGGAACGTATCATCCGATCTTGCCCGGGACCGAGGACAGATCAATTCTGCGAAGATTTTCCAAACGGTATCTCCATTATCAAACATGATGGACCAATGCTGCCGATGCGTCTTGTTACGATCAAGAGATTTGTGAGGCATCAGGCGTTTGACGCTTCCGCAGCCGGGTTCGGAATGGGCTGGTTACTTGACTTGCCTTTCGGCTATGCGGGCACCGTCAGTCACATTAACTGATGGAAAAAGAACCACTTTGTCTCCGGGCTCCAATCCATTCTCAACTTGCGCCTCCAGACCGTTGTTGTGGCCAATGTCAACAACCCGTAACTCGGCGCGGCCAGAAATATCGACAAAAACAGCCCAGTTTTGTCCCTGTCGAAATAGCGCAGCGGCAGGAACGATGATGACGTCGTCATCCTCCCAGACAACAATTCGAACTTCGATACGATAGCCGTGACCTAATGTTCCCCGAACCTCGCTGAGCCCATCGAACTGGATTGTGGTTTCCACTCGTTGTTCTTCAACACCCAATGCCGAATACTTTGTGTATCCATATGGGTCGATCCGGCTAACCGAACCACTCAGATCGCCGAGCCCGCCCCAATTGGTTATGATCACGCGATCCCCCTCACTAACTTGAACCGCTTCTGACGACAGAAGCTCAGCCACGACCTCCAAATCGCCTTCGATGTCTCCTATCTCCAGTATTGGTTCGCCGGCGGGAAGGGTTGTTTCGCTCTTTTTGATGACCTGCAAAATAGTTCCGTCGATGGGTGCCCGCAATGGGATGCTGTAGGAAGGTGTCTCACTATCTTCTAGCGCTTCGGCCAAACCTGCGTCGTCAAATCCTATCAATCGCGCACGTGCGTTGGCGAGCTCGGCTTCGCGCATGGCGATTGCGGCCTGGACTGTATCGAGATTTGCCTTGGCGATTCTGGCTGCCTGCTCAGCCCGTTCCATTGCCACTTTACTTGTTATACCCTTGGTGACTAGTTTTTGAGTACGCTCCAACTCGCTTTGGGCAAAATCATCTGTAGCTAGTGCCGCGTTTAAATCTGCACGCGCGACCCTGAGCGCAGCTTCGGCGGCACTGACTGCGGCAATGGCCTGCTCTCGTGTTCGTACATCCAGCGCAGATGGGTTTGCGGGGGTCATCCGGGCTACAATCGTTTCACCACCAACAACCCGGTCGCCAGGCAGGACCGTTACACGCTGCAATTCTCCTGCAACGGGTGAAGAAACAACGTAGGGTTCTTTGACCCGCGTTCTGCCTTCCTCGTTGATGGTAACAAGCATCTTGCCACGCTGTACCATTGCCGTATCGACAAGCATGGGGCGCGGCCAAAAAGCCGCAAGAAGAATGACCGCCACCAGAAGAATCGCGACACTCGTAAGAACCGACCGAGAATATCGTTTTTGTCTGCTCACGAATGTCACTCCCTCGACTTTAGCGCCAGGACCAGATCCAACCGATCAACATTACGTTTCACCAACCATCCTGAAAGTAATGCTGCAACAATAACGACTACCGTCGCCTGCCCAAAACTTCGCACATTAAAGTGGGATGGAATTTGATATAGATCCGAGCTGAACCCCTGAGATACTGCAAAAGTCAGACCATAGCCTGCCAAGGCGCCTAAAGGTAGCGCCAGCAGTGTAACCACAACCAATTCCCCCAACAGAACAAAAGCTACCTCTGCCCTAGTGAAACCAAGAACCCGCAATGCCGCCAAATCGCGGGTGCGTTCCGCTTGCGCCACGCGAGCAGCGTTGTAGATCACGCCAAATGTAATGACACCGGCAATCAAGGCCATGATATACCTCATTGCGCCCGCGCCTTGATCCACCACCTTCTGAAACGCGCCTCGGCTTTCGGACTTCAGTGACACACCAGCAACCATCGGCATTTCCTTAAGCTGCTTGTATGTCCATCCCTGCAATTTTTCGTCCGTACGTAAAAATGCTCCGGATACTCGACCCGGTTCCCCCAACACTCGATTCAGTGCGGCCAATTCCATGTAGGCCGGCGACCCCATAAGGCTTTCGGAAACAGCTACTACCGGGAGTTGCAATATTGGGCGCCGACCTTCTCGAACATCGACTGTCAATAATTCGCCTGGGTGTAAGTCC
>NZ_JBXWRL010000116.1:0-2579 GCF_059612885.1 Ruegeria sp. YKSD179
CGCGGGCTCCCCGCAGTCAAATCCCTGGAGCCTTAAGCCTGCCTTCACAGCGCCTGCTAAATTGAAGCGAGCAAAGACCTGGTTCACGGTCCATAGCTCACGTTGAAGGGCCATCGCCTCGTCCCATTTACCCGCCTCGCAGAGATCAAAAAGGCGAACACTTTGTTTTGGAACGATGCATGAAGGACCGGCAAGCCAGCCTCTTCCGCCGATCAGCATTACTGCAGCGGTGATGTGAGAGGATGCTGCGAATACACCAATGCGGCCTTCAGTGCGGTTTAGGATCGAGAGCAAGCGGCCGGTGTTGGTCGAAGCATCCTTGACGAAAAGAATGTTTGGATGATGAGAAAGCTTTTCTATGGCATCGATTGATAGGTCAGAGCGTTGAAAATTGGGGTTTGTGTAGAGCGTTACGGGCAAATCTGTTGCATCGGCTACAGCCAAAAAATAATCCACGACCCCGGTTTCGGGGACTGGAAAGTAGGCTTCTAGTACCGCGAGTATTCCATCCGCCCCTATCGACGCCCATCGCCTGGCCTGTACAATTGCGTCCCAGGTTGTTGTCGCTGCGACACCGGCAATTACCGGAACCCGGCCGGCGGCAGCGTCTACCGTCGCCGAAACAACTTGTTCCTTTGCTGCAAAGTCCAGATATGCAAATTCTCCAGTCGAGCCCAGCGGCGTGAGCCCATGCACACCAGCGTTAATTAGGTGCTCCGAGAGTTTGCGTAGCGCGCCTTCGTCCACTTGGCCCTTGGGTGTCAATGGCGTTGGCAAGTAGGGGACTACGCCCCGCAGGTTCGCAACCTTCATTGTGGCTTTCGTTCCTAAAATGGATCTGCAACGAACTTACTCTGGGAACACGTTCGTTTCCAGTTCGTACCTTGTCCGCGAAAGGCTCTATACAATCATTCGACTATTTTTCAGATGAGCGGTTCGTCGCGTTAAGCGGTCATTCTGATAGTGAATTTGGCGTTTTTTGCCTACCATTGATGCGTTAGCTATCATTTGGGACGTGTCATTAAATGCAGCTCAAATGATGATCAGCGGGAGAAGTATGGATGGAACGGGATTTACAGGAGGCACGAGAGAATTTAACCGCAGCGCTGCGTTATGCGGACAAACTTGGGCTTAGCGAAGGTATCTGCAATCACTTTTCACTCGCTGTCTCTGATGACGGAGAAGAATTTCTTGTCAATCCGCAAGGGCTGCACTGGTCGGAGGTCAAAGCCTCGGACATTGTGTTGTGCCATCGCGATGGGCGCGTTCTCGACGGCCATCATTCTGTGGAAGCGACGGCATACTTCATCCACGCGCCGATCCACGCCAATAGACCGTCGGCAAAGGCCGTTCTCCACACTCACATGCCCTACGCCACCTCACTGACGCTCGTCGAAAACGGACGTCTAGAAATGGTCGAGCAGGGAGCGTTACGGTTCTATGACCGGATCGCGTATGAAGACAGCTATGGCGGTCTTGCACTTAACGATCAAGAAGGGAACCGCATCGCGGACGCGATGGCGGACAAACCTATCGCGTTCCTCGGCCACCATGGCGTCGTAGTGACTGCCCCGACGATCGAAAAGGCGTTTGACGACCTTTATTATCTTGAACGTGCGGCTCAGGTGCAGACCTTGGCGAAGATGCACGGCAGACCGTTGCGTTCTATTCCGCAGCAGACTGTTGAGCAGACCGCTCGCCAAATAAATGAGGAGAGCGACCTAACGCAGGTTCAGGCGCATTTCAGCGCGATCAAACGCATATTAGACCGCGACAACCCTGGCTGGCGTGATTGAGAACTAGCGCGATCTCGCAAAAGGCCTATTGTCGCTGGATCAAAAGCAACTGACTTCGCTACGAAACCGCACCGACCCGCTTGATCCGAGTTTTTCTGACGACACCTTGATAAGAGTGTAAGAGAATTGGTGCGCGACTGCGTGCAAAAATGGAGCTTGAAATGGCCGCTATTAGCCCCCCGGTTTGTGATTTTGGACTACCTGCGCCAGACTTCGTTTTGCCCGGCACGGATGGGAAAATGTATGGTCTTGCCGATTTAAAAGGCGCCAATGGAACGTTGGTGATGTTCATTTGCAATCATTGCCCATACGTTTTGGCGATACTGGACAAGATAATCCGTGACAGCTCAGACTTGATCGCTTTTGGTGTCGGTGTTGTCGCAATATGTTCGAATGACGCTCTAAGGCATCCAGCCGACAGTTTTGAGAACATGAAGCTAATGGCTTTAAAACATTCCTTTCCCTTCCATTATCTGCATGACGAGAGCCAGTCTGTTGCCAAAGCTTTTGGAGCAACATGCACTCCGGATTTCTTCGGCTATAATGCTGAGCTTGAATTACAATATCGGGGTCGCTTGGACGCAACGCGCATGACACCTGGACAGCAAGATCTTCCACGCGAATTATACGAAGCTATGAGGCAAGTCGCAGAGACTGGTCAGGGTCCCAAAGAGCAAACGCAATCCATTGGCTGCTCAATCAAATGGAAATAGTACGAGTGATCGGGACCGCCGCTCCGAACCGACGTTCGCTGCACTCTGCTTGAACGACTGCCTTGCGGAC
>NZ_JBXWRL010000117.1:0-2526 GCF_059612885.1 Ruegeria sp. YKSD179
AGGGCCGGATCCGCCCTTTACAGCATTTAAAAATGAATGTCTGTTTTGTTACGGAGCAGACATTCAGGTAACCTTTGGGTGCCGCATTGCCGCAAATGGCAGGTTTGTCCGCAGAGCAGTCGTTCGTACCAACTGCGGCGAACGTCTGCATCGAGCCCAAAGCGGTCGTTTTATTATTGGATCACTAAAGGGTGATCGACAGGAAAAACTGAGCTGGGAATTACGGGCGGCTTCAAAATGAAACGCCAATACTGATCGCAAATGTCGGAAGAAGACGTGGGTTTCCGCCAAGAGTCAGGTCGAAATCGAATAGCAACAGTCTCTCAATGCTTAAGCTATGATTAGTCAATTGACAGGGATCAAAGTAATGGTTGAAAAGAAACGTTAACTTTGCCGCACCGCTTCGGAAAGATAACTCGTATGAAGTATTGGCTGCTTTTGGCTCCGCTTTTTTTGATGGGAACCACTATAGAAAAGACAATCACCGGAAAAACGCTGTACTCGCAAAACTGCGTGTCCTGTCATGGTGTTGATGGGAAGGGCGAAGGGCCTGTAGCTGCGCGTTTGAGCACACCGCCGCCAGACTTGACGAGAATTGCAGCGCGGCGCGACGGGGTGTGGCCCGCTCTTGAGATCATGGAGATACTGAGTGGGTATTCCCGCAACATTCTCCCGCGAGAGGATATGCCGATTATCGTCGACCTTTTGGACAATGAAATGAGTGAATTCGATACAGGCAATGGTGAGCCAATCCTGATGCCCACCAAGCTGATCGCGATCGCAAGTTACCTTG
Organism: Ruegeria sp. YKSD179; assembly: GCF_059612885.1. NCBI lineage: Bacteria > Pseudomonadati > Pseudomonadota > Alphaproteobacteria > Rhodobacterales > Roseobacteraceae > Ruegeria > Ruegeria sp. YKSD179. Next base: position 794 of record NZ_JBXWRL010000117.1, read on the forward strand.
AGTCACTGCAGGACCCCACTCCAAAGTCTTTTCTTCCCTGAAGAAATATGGAGCTGAGCGGAAGGCAAATTGTTTATGATAAAAGGATAGGGGGGATTGGAGAATGAGTTTGAAGCTTGCCTGTCTCGCCTGCGGTCAGGGAAACAGGGTTCCGGAAGGCCGTCTGCGCGCTTCTCCCAAATGTGGAAAATGTGGTGTCCTGCTCGTGCCCCAGGCTCCCATCGATGTCTCTCTCGACGTTTTACAGAAGGCGGAACGGATCGACGACGTTCCATTGCTTGTGGACTTTTGGGCCGCATGGTGTGGGCCTTGCCGCATGATAGCGCCAGAGTTCGCCACGGCCGCTCAGGCGCTCAAAGGTCGCGCGCGCCTCGCCAAGCTCGATACTGAGGCATTTCCGGCGGCCGGGGCCCGGTATGGCATCCGTGGCATTCCACTTCTGATTGCCTTTCAAGGTGGCAGAGAGATAGGACGGCGGACAGGCGTGATATCCGCAAGTGACATAGCAGACTGGGTCGGAACAAGCACCGGCACGACACTTGATGAACATGCGCAATGAGCGATGATTCCTACTAGGTTTTTTCAGAGGAACTTAGATTGAGGCGGAGCTGGGGGCTTTTCAGTGGGCGAGGAAGACCGGCAACTTGGTCTGCTCGACCATCGACCGGGTCGTTCCGCCCAAAACAGTCTGGATCATCCGTGCCTGACCATATGCGCCCATCACGATCAAATCTGAGCCGGCTTCCGCCGCGCGGTCCTGAATAACATCGGCGACGGCGCGTCCACCGCTGGGATACTGTGACAAGGTGACCAAGCATCCATGATGGCTGAGCCATGCTGCCACGTCGGTCCCGGGATCCTGCCCGTCACGGTTAACCGTGGTTACAGGGTCGATACATCCTATAATCACCTCGCGCGCGTCCAGCAGATGCGGTAGGGCGGCGTGAACAGCCGCAGACGCGGCCTCGCTGCTGTCCCAGGCGACAAATATGCATTCGGGATTGCGTTCTAGGTTGGCATTGATCCGGAATCCGATCGGTGAGTGGAACAAAACGCCGGATGCCGCTTCGGTCATCAGATCGCGGGTTTCCCGCAGACTTTGAGAAAAGATCGCCTCATCGCTCACACGGGCAAATCGCGCAACGACATGTTTGGCATCCATGCTTGCAGTAAGGACGGCCTGAACCTCCCCCGACGCATTTCTCTGGGCGAGCAGCTGTTCAATGGTATCACATCTGGATTTGAGATTAGCTTGCGTGGAGGCTAGGGTCTCCTTCCAATCGTCCGGAATATTCAGCCCGCCATATGGTGGAACCGAGTAGGAATATGCAGGCAAGGCAGGGGCCATATCAAGCATAAGACAAAGCAAATGATGGTCCTCTCTTGCGGCCATTTCCGCAACTTTACCGATCTCGCGGTCTTCGGTTTGAACATTCATAACGAAAAGTGTGGTGCGGCGTTCCATAGGTGTCTCCGTTGAAGTTTGGTGCTGGTCAGAGGCCCGCAACTGTCTAATGAGCTCTACATCGGCCACTCACCATTCATCGTCTCATAAAATTCAAACCTGTCAATTTTTGCATATTTTTCAGGCGGGAGTAGCCGACACAGAAAGTGGCGGCTTAGTCCTGTGTGGATGGCTCCTGCAAAGCAAGACATTTTTGTGAGGGGTGTGTGGTCAGAAGCGGTCTTGTGTCCGGCCTGTTTGCGCGGTGCGTCTGACCGCTGGCCCTGAT
>NZ_JBXWRL010000118.1:0-2213 GCF_059612885.1 Ruegeria sp. YKSD179
GACATTTGAGCGACGGGCAGAACATCTTCGTTCACTGGGCCGGTTCAGAAGTTCATAGCCAGCAGCAACAAATACAGGTCTTTTGTTGACTTCGTTGGAGTTTGGTGCGGGTGGAGGGACTTGAACCCCCACGCCTTGCGGCGCCAGAACCTAAATCTGGTGGATTGGCTTTATAGGGCCTCAGATGTGCCATTTTGGAAGAAAGTGCCACACACTTATCTACACTGAGATTCCTTAGTTTTTTGACCAAATCGACGTTTCCCCATACTTTTGCCTAATTCCGCACGTAGCAGCCATTTTTGACCCCTGTCCGTAGCAGAATCGTAGCAGAGCACGTTGGAGGCTTTTATGGCGAAACGGATCAAACTGACCAAAGCAATTATTGAAGCGCTCGACCATGAGGAAGATGGGCAATGGGTCACGGACACGGAAGTCCCGCAGTTAGTGCTCCGCCTTACCGCAACATCAAAGACGTTCGTCGCACGCTGGACATCACAAACACTTGTGGACGCGAGAGGCAAAAAGAAGCGCCGCCAAGAGCGCATCGCGACAGTTGATGAAGTCAGCGTAGCCGAGGCTCGCGAACGTGCACGACGGTTTGTTTCGGAAGACCGTCCGCGCGAAGTTGAGACCTTGTCGGATATCTACCGGATATGGAGCGACCACTATGCATCAATTAAGGGCGAGGACCACGCGGACGAAATACGCCGAACTTGGAAAAAACACATAGAGCCCGATTTGGGCAATACGAAGCTAAGCATGCTGTCACACGCGACATTGCAGGCGTGGTATCAAAAGAAGCGTAGTGAACACCCTGTAACGGCAAAGGGAAAGATCCGAGCCGCCCCATACTCGGCAACTACAGTGAACCGCTGGATCGCTTATGTTTCCAAGTTCTGCACTATCGCCCGGAAGCATGGGCACATGGTCGGAAATCCCGTAGAAGGCCTAGAAAGATCGAAGCCGAGGAAGCGGTTAGACGTATTTGTTCGTGAAGACCTGATGACCTTGGGAGACAATCTCAATGCGGTTCAAAATCAGTACCCTATCGCCGTTGGTCTAATTCGTTTCCTAATGATCTTCCCTTGTCGCAGCATTGAAGCCCGGGAAATGGAGTGGGCAGACCTCGACTTTGAAACAGGCACTTGGACCATTCCGGCTAAGCGATACAAGACGGAAATTGACAAGGTCTTTCCGATTGGAGGACTTCAAATCGAGCACCTTCAAGGCTTGCCGAAGTGGTCAGAGCGATACGTCTTTCCACGACCCTCGGCCAATGGCATCGGAAGTTCTCACAAGACCGCGCCGGACGTAGATTTGCCCGCAACCAAGGACCATCAAATCAATGTCTGGAAGAAGGTTCGCCCCAAACCATTGGGAGCACACGCTCTCAGGAGGTCAATTGCTACTTGGCTCGTAAATAACGCTGTGCCTTTGGAAATGGTTTATAAGCTTTTGGGACACAGCACAACACTTGTTACGCAGCAAGCATACGCGCATTTGGAGCCTCAAACTGCCGGGAAATACTTGATGGGCTGGACCAAGTTCCTTGAGGATGAGAAGCCAAAGAAAGATGATTACGTTGATCCCATTTTAGCTGCTCAAGCTAGAATCATGGTCGAGACATACAACGACTCGATGGCCGAATAGACACTAATGGGTCGAGAACTGGACCAATTCATTCGTTCGCAGGATACTCCGGCAAGCGAGTTGGCCACTCACTCATGAGGATCAGAGTGAACTCGACAGTCTCGCCAGTGTCGGTCAACAGTTCTAATTCACCGCCGGGCGTCGAGTGGTCCCAAGCAAAGTTGTTTGACAGTACGCCAAGCACATTGCGCTTGTCAGCGGTGCGGATTTGGCCATCCTACGCCTCAAGCACGGAGACTCGTAGCTTTAAGGCGCCATTTGTGCAGCAAAGATGAAGGCGGATGACTTGTGGCTACGCTACCAGCTTAGCAGCACTTACCGAGTCTCGGCGTCATGTCAGTGCAACTATTCTGAGGCACGAAGTGAACAAAGGACGCATCGAGTGCTTCATTGTTTACTTTTGGGTTCAAGTCGTTCGTTCGGAATAGGTTAAAGTTTCAGAACTTTGCACTTTGTGCTTCAAATGAACCGGTGCTTCATTGGGTCAATCTTAGCAAAAGGTGCGTTCTAGTGATCAAATCGAAACTTGAGTTGTTCCTAGCCGTGGCTCTCCTAGTGTTTGC
>NZ_JBXWRL010000119.1:0-1899 GCF_059612885.1 Ruegeria sp. YKSD179
TATGCGCCCGAAGGTTTTGCCCTTCTTTAGGCAATTTGGGGTTCAACTCGAACGGTTGCCAACTGATTTTGACGTCGACGCCTGTATTCTCGGACGCCGCCTTTAGTTGGTGGAATGAAATGGCACACCAAGGGCATACGATATCTGAAATAAAGTCGATTTCGACCGTAGCCGGATCGGATGTTTTTTGAGTGAGTGGATTTGACATTAACAACTGCCAGTTAGAGTGGGATTCGATGTTTAAGGCACATGGTTTGTTCGCCGTCGTCGAAGGAAGTCGGCTGTATCCCTACCGAAAACCTAACTTAACGGTGATCTCGTTGGTTACCACACGTTTTATGCGCCATCGAGAATAGGTTGGGTTTTAAAGAGTTGTGGTTGACTTTCCATCAGATGACGACGAGTGCAGTATTTCGCAGAATGGTTCCGTTAGACACTGCTGGGTTTGATTTTAACAAAGCATTGCCAACCATTATAGTGATTGTTAACGGAACTTATTATCTGAAAAAGTGATCATATGTCCGACTTTTCCGCCACATCACAAATTCCCTGATTTAGCCCGCTTGATTAACGCGAACCATTCCGGAAATGAAAATCGATAGAATATTGACCTAAGGAATCAATCCGAAACTACAGCGATGCGGTTCACACTTGTTCGTTTCGATCTATATCTTATGCTGCCTTGATCTTCGGAGTATCGAGGTAAGATTTGACTAGATTGACCCAAAGTTGTGCTCCCGGAAGCAGGATCTCATCGTTAAAGTCATACTGTGGGTGATGCAGAGGGTGCCCGTTTTCTCCGTTTCCAATTAAGACGTAAGATCCAGGCTTGCGTTGCAGAAATTCTGAAAAGTCATCGCTGACGGTCATTTGCCGAACAATACCTTCCACGAGTGAAAGACCGGGTGACGCCTGTATCACGGAACGCGCAAAGTCCGTCATTTCAGGATGGTTGTTTACGGCCGGAGTGTGATGCCCAAACGTCAATTCCGCAGAGACACCAAATGATAATTCGATGCCCTTCACGATTTCGCGGATTCTTTTAATGATCTGGTCGCGGGAAGTTTCGGAAAAAGAGCGAATATTTAACTTTAACTCTGATTGATCTGGTATGACGTTGTGCGCCTACCTACACCGTCATTAGAATGGTTTTTCCTGAGCGGTTATGGCCGATTGCGATTGGTTTGATAGCTCTTATGTGGGGTGTGGCCACTCTTATCGGGCCGGCTGTCGGTGGGGTTTTCGCGGAATATGATAGCTGGCGTTGGGCGTTTTACAGCCTGTTACCCTTTGTTGCCGTGATCGGGTTGCTCGTTCTGCTTTGCCTTCCTGGAAAAGAGCCTAACGTTTCCCGGGACGACGCAATTCCAATTGTTCAACTGCTTGCAATGATAGGTATTGTTGCCGCTGTTTCCATAATTGCCGCCGCGCCGACAGACTTAAACGTAAGTGCCGGGCTTGTTGTTTGTATAGTTCTTGCTCTGGCCATTCGTTGGGCCGAAAGAAGCTTCGCAGGGAAATTGATGCCGACAGGAGGCATGTCTTCATTTTCGCAATTTGGTGCGCTGTACGCATGCGTTGCGTTTCTTTTGATTGGTATGCAACCTGAAACTTTTGTCCCATATTTCCTTCAGGTGCTGCACGGTCAATCGCCGTTAATTGCAGGATATATCGGTGCGCTGATGGCAGTCGGTTGGACAGCCGGCTCTGCTATATCGGCACGCTTCACTGGGCAAAAAGCTGAACAGACTATTTTGTTGGGGCCAATCTTCAGTTTTGCGGGTTTGTTGCTGCAAACGCTTGCGCTGCCTGCGCCGTCGTCTTCAGCTTTTGTGCTTTTGCCAATCTGTGCTGGTCTCATATTGGTCGGCTTCGGGATCGGTATTGCATGGCCGCATC
>NZ_JBXWRL010000120.1:0-1980 GCF_059612885.1 Ruegeria sp. YKSD179
ATGGTGCGGTTCTCCTAGAGTGTTCGAATTAGGATGAAACGAGGGAGGAAAATTATGCTCGATACGACATTGACGGGTCAAACACAGGCATTTCTCGATTCTTTTGGTACAGCCCTAAAGAACGAAGACATTGAAGCCGCTACTCAGATGTTTCAGGATGATTGCTATTGGCGTGATCTAGTCTCCTTTACTTGGAACATCAAAACCGTCGAAGGAAAAGATCAGGTGGCCGATATGTTGCGCCACCAACTGGCAACCATAAAGCCGACGGGTTGGAAGGTAGCCGAAGGCGAGACGCCGACTGAAGCCGATGGCGTAACGACCGCCTGGATAGAATTCGAAACTGAAATGGCCCGTGGCTATGGCCTATTGCGTCTGAAGGACGGTCTGATCTGGACACTCCTAACCACGATGGTCGAGCTCAAGGGACACGAAGAACCAAAGGGATTTCAGCGCCCACTCGGAGCGAAACATGGCGCCGGCAAGCACCGCACCACATGGAAAGAAGAGCGAGAGAAAGAGGAGGCCGAGCTTGGCCATGAAACCCAACCTTATTGCCTGATTATCGGCGGCGGTCAGGGCGGGATAGCATTGGGTGCCAGACTGCGCCAACTAGGCGTGCCCACAATTATTGTCGAGCGTAACGATCGCCCGGGGGACAGCTGGCGCAAACGCTACAAGTCGCTCTGCCTGCACGATCCAGTTTGGTATGACCATCTACCTTACATAAAGTTCCCGGAAAATTGGCCAATCTTTTCGCCCAAAGACAAAATCGGTGATTGGCTGGAAATGTACACCAAGGTGATGGAACTGAACTATTGGACACGCACGACCGCCAAATCTGCCAGCTTTGATGAGAAAACCAAAGAGTGGACAGTCGTGGTGGACCGTGATGGCAAAGAACTGGTGCTAAAACCCAAGCAGCTTATTATGGCGACTGGCATGTCCGGAAAAGCCAATATGCCTGACTTTCCCGGGATGGATAAGTTCAAGGGCGATCAGCATCACTCCTCACAGCATCCAGGTCCGGACAAGTACAAAGGCAAAAGGGCGGTTATAGTGGGTTCGAACAACTCCGCGCACGATATCGCCGCCGCCATGTGGGAGAACGATGTTGATGTCACCATGGTTCAAAGGTCTTCCACACACATTGTGCGTTCCGATACTTTGATGGAAATCGGACTTGGCGATCTCTATTCTGAACGGGCCGTAGAGGCTGGTGTCACAACAGAAAAAGCCGATCTGATCTTTGCGTCACTGCCCTATGCGATACTGCATGAATTCCAAATTCCGGCGTATGCCGCGATGAAAGAACAGGACAAGGAGTTCTACGACGGGTTGGAAAAGGCTGGTTTCTGGCTCGATTGGGGGGACGATAACTCTGGTCTATTCATGAAATATCTGAGGCGCGGATCTGGCTATTACATAGATATCGGCGCCAGTCAGCTGATTATCGATGGCGAGATCAAGATAAAGCGGGGACAGGTCGTTAAGGTCGACGAAACTGGTGTAATCTTAGATGACGGAACGCATCTCGACGCAGATGTAATTGTCTATGCCACTGGCTATAACTCGATGAATGGCTGGATCGCGGATCTGGCGGGTCAGGAGATGGCTGATAAAGTCGGCAAGGTTTGGGGATTAGGATCGGATACCACGAAGGACCCCGGTCCTTGGGAAGGAGAACAGCGCAACATGTGGAAACCCACACAACAGGAAGCTCTTTGGTTCCACGGCGGTAACCTACATCAGTCTCGCCATTACTCACAGTTCCTGTCGTTGCAGATCAAGGCAAGGATGGAGGGTATCGAAACCCCCGTATACGGGTTGCAGGAGGTGCACCACCTTTCGTAGGGATTGAGCCGGCCGAGGGCCGGATCCGCCCTTTACAGCATTTAAAAATGAATGTCTGTTTTGTTACGGAGCAGACATTCAGGTAACCTTTGGGTGCCGCATTGCCGCAAATGGCAGGTTTGTCCG
>NZ_JBXWRL010000121.1:0-1597 GCF_059612885.1 Ruegeria sp. YKSD179
CGCCTGAATGATGTTCCTGCGCGCCTGTTCCTTTTCATCGGGCGCGACGGCGTCTTCCAGATCGAGAAAGATGACATCCACGTCCGATTTCGCGGCCTTCTCAAACATTCCGGGCTGGCTGCCGGGCACGGCAAGCTCGCTGCGGTTCAGGCGGGCGGGGGCTTGTTCAATTGGGTGAAAGCTCATGGTTGGGACCTTTCGGCTTACAGGTTCGGGTAGATGGGGAAGCGGTTGCAGAGATCTGCGACCTGGGCGCGGACGCGGGCTTCGACTTCGGAGTTGCCGTCTTCGCCGTTGGCTGCCAGGCCGTCGACCACTTCGATGATCCAGTCGGCGATCTGGCGGAATTCGGTCTCGCCAAAGCCGCGGGTGGTGCCGGCGGGGCTGCCCAGGCGGATGCCCGACGTGATGGTCGGCTTTTCCGGGTCAAATGGCACGCCGTTCTTGTTGCAGGTGATATGCGCCCGGCCCAGGCCCTTTTCGGTGGCGTTGCCCTTGACGCCCTTGGGGCGCAGGTCAACCAGCACCACATGGGTGTCAGTGCCGTGGGTCACGGTGTCGAGCCCGCCCTTGATCAGCTGATCGCTGAGCGCCTGCGCATTGGTCACGACCTGCTGGATATAGCTTTTGAACTCGGGGCGCAGCGCCTCGCCAAAGGCCACGGCCTTGGCCGCGATCACATGCATCAGCGGGCCGCCCTGAATGCCGGGGAAGATCGCCGAATTCACTTTCTTAGCGATATCTTCATCATTGGTCAGGATCATGCCCCCACGTGGGCCGCGCAGGGTCTTGTGTGTGGTGGTGGTCGCCACATGCGCGTAGGGGAACGGGCTGGGATGCTCGCCTGCCGCGACCAGACCGGCGAAATGCGCCATGTCCACGTGCAGATAGGCGCCGACCATGTCGGCGATCTCGCGCATGCGGGCAAAGTCGATCTGACGCGGGATGGCCGAACCGCCCGCGATGATCAGCTTGGGGTTATGCTCTTTCGCCAGCGCCTCGACCTGATCATAGTCCAGCATGTTGTCCTGCTGGCGCACGCCGTATTGCACGGCGTTGAACCACTTGCCCGACTGGTTGGGCCGCGCGCCGTGGGTCAGGTGGCCACCGGCATCCAGGCTCATGCCCAGAATGGTGTCGCCGGGCTGGATCAGCGCCTGGAACACGCCCTGGTTGGCCTGGCTGCCCGAGTTCGGCTGCACATTGGCAAAGCCACAGCCAAACAGCTGCTTGGCGCGGTCGATGGCCAGATTCTCGGCGATGTCAACAAACTCGCAGCCCCCGTAATAGCGCCGGCCCGGGTAACCTTCGGCATATTTGTTGGTCATCACCGAACCCTGCGCCTCCATCACGGCGGCAGAGACGATGTTCTCGGACGCAATCAGCTCGATCTCGTCGCGCTGACGACCCAGCTCAGACCGGATCGAGCCAAAAAGCTCAGGATCGCGGTCCGACAAGGACTGGGTGAAAAATCCGGTGTCACGAAGATTGGCGTTCATTGGCGCTCCACATGGCTGGGTAAAATCTTGCGGATTTCCTATCGGAAACGCCACTTTCGCAAAAGGCTTAAAGCGACGATTTGGCCTGCTGCGGCGTC
>NZ_JBXWRL010000122.1:0-1550 GCF_059612885.1 Ruegeria sp. YKSD179
CAGAACTCTTTCGGATGGACGGTTTTCTTGGCTGTGGCACTTGTGATGTTTAGCGTGCAAACACTCCACCTTTCTGACTGGTGGATCGACGATGCAGGGATCACCTTTTCGTATTCCCGTTCTTTGGCTGAGGGCTATGGGATTACGTTCCAGCCGTGGCACTCCGCGGAAGAAGGTTACTCCAGTACTCTTTGGATGCTAATTCTAGCGCTTGCAGGAACTCTAGGGCTTGGGATTCCAGAAACCGCCAAATTTCTCGGAATAATTTGCGGCGGAGTGTCTGTAATTTTGGTGATTGTTGAAACACGTAGACGGAATGAAAATCTTATTTCCGCTTCCCTTTCTGTAGCTGTCCTGCTTACCGCGCCGTTTGTGATTTGGGCGGCTTCCGGTCAAGAGCACGCACTTCAGGCGTTGCTTCTTACTCTAGTAGCCCTTTCTTTAGGCAGACGCGGGTCATATCGATGGGGCATCGTTTGGTTGACCGTGTTGATTTTCGCTCGCCCAGAAGCGCCACTAATCGTCGCAGCATGTTTCTTCGCGGCACTGATTTTGAGCTTAAGGAACGGACAGGGTCTCAATATTTCGCAGAACTTGCCGATTGCGCTTGTGCCGTTCATTGCTTTTGTTTTGTTGATGCTGTTTCGCGTAGCGTACTTCGGCGACCCATTGCCCAATCCATTCTATGCAAAGACCTCAGGTTCCAGCGTGCTTACCCTTTTAAACCCTTTTGGCGGGGGCTGGAACTATGTGTTTGCATTCCTATCAAGCAGCCTAGTCGCTGTGGCGATACCTTTCCTATTTCTATCTGAGGCCCAAGAGAACAAAAACCGTTCTGCTTTTCTATATGCCGTACTTGCGGGGCACATGTTTTTTGTGATTTGGGCAGGGGGTGATTGGATGGGGCAGTACCGGTTTATTATGCCAGTGCTGCCAATAGTTGCGGTACTGGTTTCAGACGGGTTTACTCGTAACGTCAAACTCACGCTCCAACCCGCAATGGCAACGGTCGTATTCATTATCGTGACAGTCAACACGGTATTTGTGCTCAATGAGTTCAAGGCAAAGCCAACGACGCCTTTGTCAGTAGTATCCAGCATTGGCCGGGAGTTTGCAGATGTCGCTCGTCGCATGGGAATTGACGATCCTGTACTTGCTCACCATGATGCTGGCGCTATCGCATTTGAACGCAGCATACGACTAATTGATTTAGGTGGCCTCGTAAGCCGCGATATCGCGAAAAACATGTCAGATGCAGAGTTTTTGGAACAGCATGTCTTGATCGACAGAAGGCCTGACTTCATTTTTGGGGCGCACAATTTTGCTGCAACGTCCGGCTTTTTGGACACTGATACCTTCAAGAAAGAGTACATACCAATTTCATTCGTCGGTAAGCCCTATATGGCGTCCACATACTCGCACATCCGGCGCGACCAAATCTCGGATGCTCTCGGGATACAGGTCCGCAGGAACGAAAGTGGCGCGGTCATTGAGGTCGTGGTTGATCCTTAATTTAGCGTCTGACTAGAGATATTGACGCGGGTTGATGG
>NZ_JBXWRL010000123.1:0-1748 GCF_059612885.1 Ruegeria sp. YKSD179
TTCCGCAGAAAGCTCATCTGAAGTGCATTGTTGGTCGAGTTTTTGTTGAAGATCTGAGTTTGTGATATTGTGGAGTTTAATTGTTGATCGGAATTTGTTTTGTTTAGATACGTCTCGACATGGCTGGCTGCGAGTTTTTGCGTATTCATCGCCTCGGATGTTGTCGCCGAGGAAACTCGAGTAGCCCTTGTTATCGGAAACTCGGATTACGATCACGTTGCCAATCTGCCAAACCCTGAAAACGATGCCCAGGACATCGCTGCAGCGCTAAAGAGGCTGGATTTCGAGGTCACAATTGGAACCAATCTGGATTACCGTGAAATGCGCCTTGCCCTTCGTGATTTTGCCGATGCCTCCCGCACCGCTGACAAGGTCATGATCTATTATGCCGGGCACGGCATCGAAATCGAAAACAATAACTATCTCATCCCGATAAACGCTGAACTGCGCAGCGACATAGATGTCGACTTTGAGGCCATACGCCTGGATACTGTAGTGAACTCAATCGCCCAATCTCCCGGATTGAAAATCGTGCTTGTTGACGCGTGCCGTAACAACCCGTTTGTGACTGACATGATCAGAACAAGTGCTACGCGCAGCATTGGACAAGGATTGGCCCGAATTGATCCGGGCGGTGTTCTTGTCGGATACTCGGCACGGGGCGGGACGCTGGCCCTCGATGGTGACGGTCGTAACAGCCCTTACGCCTCCGCCTTGCTAACGCATCTCGAAGAACCCGGGCTTGAAGTGGGCAAGATGTTCCGCAAAGTGCGAGACAGTGTGTTCCAGGCGACCGAAGGGTATCAAGAGCCTTTCACATACGGATCGCTACCGGGATCTGATCTCTTCCTGAAGGAACCTCTGCCACCCGACCCGAAAAAGCAGATGTCGGAGGCTGAAATCGCCATGGCAGCAGCGCAGATTAATAACGAACTTGCCTCGGATTATACCCAGGCTGAAAGCCGCGGAACAGTTTATTCCTGGGAAAAATTCCTGGAAAAATACGAGGCGCACTCAGAGCACTACCTTGTTGCTTTTGCGAAGGACAAGCTGGAAGTGCTGCAATCCGAAGCCGAAGCGAAACGAAGAAAGCGAAACAGAGAGCCTTGGCTGAAAGCGAGCTTTCCGGACGGCAAGCTCGAAGCTGATCTGACGCTGGAACAACGAAAACTGGTGCAAGAAGCATTGAACATGATGGGGCAGAACGTCGGCAGCGTGGACGGCGCCTTCGGTCCCAGAACCCGCAATGCGATCTCTACGGTTCGGGTTGCCAACGGTCTTTATCCGGGAACCCGAGTCGATATTGCATTCTTGCGCTTGCTGCCGGACGTACCCGCGATCAAGGCGCTTCAGAGCGACACCGCGCGTGCTTATAAGCAGGAAGAGATGCCGGAGGCCATGGAGGAAAGGTTACAGAGGGCACTCAAAATCCTTGGTCGCAGCGAAGTCGTTTTTGGATATTTCGAAGGGCATCTTTATCTTGTTGCGCATCGGAGAATGAACTTTTCTCAAGCCAACGGCCTTGCCGAAAAGATGGGCGGACACTTGGCAACAATCGGCGACGCCAGAGAAAATCAGTTCATCTATAACCTTGTAAAAAACGACAAACGTTTCTTTAGTACGGACAGCGTAGGAAATATTCACGGCCCAGCTTTCGGGCTTTATCAACTGCCTGGCAGCAACGAGCCGTCTGGCGGTTGGGTTTGGAGCACAGGTGAGCCACTCACATATACGCGGTGGTCGAAGGG
>NZ_JBXWRL010000124.1:0-1329 GCF_059612885.1 Ruegeria sp. YKSD179
GCTCCATCGGCGTCGCGATGCGCCATAGTGCAGGTGTCGTTATCTGCGAGAGAGGAGTCACCCCATGCAAGTTACCACGATCGGCCTTGATCTGGCCAAGAACGTCTTTCAGGTTCACGGCGTCACCAAAGAGGGTGAGGTTGTCTTTAATCGGAGCCTGCGCAGAGCTCAGGTCCTGACCTTTCTCGCGAGCCTGCCACGGTGTCTGGTCGGGATCGAGGCTTGTGGGACGAGCCATTACTGGGCGCGGGAGATTGCGAAGGTCGGACACGAGGTGCGCCTGATCCCGCCGGCCTACGTGAAACCCTATGTGAAGCGCGGCAAGTCGGATGCGATCGATGCCGCAGCGATCTGCGAGGCGGTGACACGGCCGTCCATGCGGTTCGTGGCTGTGAAGTCACCGGAGCAACAAGCAGTCTTGGCCCTGCACCGTGTACGGGACCTGATTGTGCGCCAGCGGACCCAGATCGTGAACATGCTTCGCGGTGTCCTGGCCGAGTTTGGGATTGTTGTTCGAGAGGGCGCCGGTCACGCCATCGCCTTTGCCAAGCTGTGCCTGGAAGGAACAGAGGACGATCTTCCCGACCTCGCAAAAGATGTCGTGAGCAACCTCAGCCACCAACTCGTGGCTCTACATCGCCGGGTGCTCTGGTACGATCGCCAGTTGAAACGGGCTGCATCCCTTGATGCGCGCGTCGCCCGCCTGCGGACGATCCCCGGTGTCGGACCGATCACCGCCTCCGCCATCGTCGCCTCGATCGGGGACGGGTGTCAGTTCTCAAACGGACGCAGCTTTGCGGCCTGGCTCGGCCTCACACCGCTCAACCGATCGAGTGGCGGTAAGGAACGGTTGGGACGCATCTCGAAGATGGGAGACCGCTACATCCGCCGATTGCTGGTGCTCGGCATGACCTCCCGGATCAAGCAGATCAGACACCGACCTGATCAATTCGATCCTTGGTTCTCCGAAATCCTTGAACGTAAGCCCGCAAAGCTGGCCGCCGTCGCAATGGCCAACAAAACGGCGCGGATCATCTGGGCGGTGCTCACGCGTGAACAGAATTATCAAATCAGAGCCGCTTGACGACCGAAAGGAGCACATGAATAGCAAGACGCAGGATGTGATGGACATGGTCAACCCAACGATCGAGACACCCCGTGCTTTGTCCCGGACCTCATATGTCCGCTGTGCAGAATGGGACTCGGTCTGCGGAACCCATCAGGGCCAGCGGTCAGACGCACCGCGCAAACAGGCCGGACACAAGACCGCTTCTGACCACACACCCCTCACAAAAATGTCTTGCTTTGCAGGAGCCATCCACACAGGAC
>NZ_JBXWRL010000125.1:0-1147 GCF_059612885.1 Ruegeria sp. YKSD179
CCGGGGTTGGCGGCGTTGGCGTCAAAAGGCTGGGTGCCGCAGGATGTCGCGGACAAACTGACCGATCATTATCGGGCGCATCGCGAAGTCGAACACCGCATTCAGATGGTTCATGATGCACAGACGCATAAGGTGCCGAAATCACCGGAAGGCATCGAACGCATCGCCTGTCTGATGGGGATCGGCAGCGACGAACTGAAACAGGACCTGAAAAACCGCCTGACGGAAGTACACGAACTGACCGAAGGTTTTTTTGCGCCCGGGCCCGGTCCTGCACCTGTGGCGGCGCAGGATGTGGAGTTTGACCAGAGTGTTCTGGCCCGGTGGGCGACCTCTCCGGCCCTAAGGTCCCAGCGCGGGCCGCGGATATTCGAACGGTTGCGGCCCGAGCGGCGGTCGCGGCTTGCCAAGACCGCCAAACCGGACGAGGCGTTGATGGCGCTGGACGGGTTTCTGTCAGGCCTTCCTGCCGGGGTGCAGCTGTTTTCATTGTTCGAGGCCAATCCGCAACTGATTGACCTACTGGTCGATATCGTTGGCACGTCTCATGCTCTGGCCTCGCATCTGTCGCACAATGCCTTGGTTTTCGATGCGGTGATCGGCGGCAGTTTCTTTGCCGATTGGCCGGGGCAGAAGGCTTTGCAAATCGAACTGGCCCGTGCGCTGGCGGAAGAGCCTGACTATGAAACCCGGCTCGACCTTGCGCGGCGCTGGTGTAAGGAATGGCATTTCCGGGTCGGTGTCCACCACTTGCGCGGTCTGATCGACGGGGCACAGGCAGGCCGGCAATATGCAGAGCTTGCACAATCGGTGATTGCCGCCATCCTGCCATATGTTGCCGAAAATTTCGCCCGCAAACACGGGCCCGCACCGGGGCGCGGAGCGGCGGTGTTGGGCATGGGGTCGCTGGGCACAGGACGGATCAATTCGCAATCCGATCTGGACATGATTGTGATCTATGACCCGCAGGATCAGGACATGTCCGATGGTCCGCGCCCTCTGGCCACGCGCACCTATTATGCGCGGTTCACGCAGGCGCTGATCACAGCACTTTCAGCTCCGATGTCACAGGGGCGGCTGTATGAAGTTGACATGCGCCTGCGCCCGTCCGGCAATCAGGGGCCGGTCGCCACCAGTTGGGCCAGCT
>NZ_JBXWRL010000126.1:0-1251 GCF_059612885.1 Ruegeria sp. YKSD179
ATGGCAAAGGAAAAGTTTGAGCGTACGAAACCGCATGTCAACATTGGCACGGTTGGTCACGTTGACCACGGCAAGACGACGCTGACGGCAGCGATCACGAAGTATTTTGGTGATTTCAAGGCGTATGACCAGATTGACGGAGCGCCTGAAGAGAAGGCGCGTGGCATCACCATTTCGACTGCCCACGTTGAATATGAGACGGACGCGCGTCACTATGCCCACGTCGACTGCCCCGGCCACGCCGACTATGTCAAGAACATGATCACCGGTGCGGCCCAGATGGACGGCGCGATCCTGGTTGTGAACGCGGCTGACGGACCGATGCCGCAAACGCGTGAGCACATCCTGCTGGCGCGTCAGGTTGGCGTTCCAGCGCTGGTCGTGTTCATGAACAAAGTTGACCAGGTTGACGACGAAGAGCTGCTGGAGCTGGTGGAGATGGAAATCCGCGAGCTGCTGTCTTCGTATGAATTCCCGGGCGACGACATTCCGATCATTGCCGGTTCGGCTTTGGCCGCGATGGAAGGGCGTGACCCGGAAATCGGCGAAGAGAAGATCAAAGAGCTGATGGCGGCTGTTGATGAATATATCCCGACCCCCGAGCGCGCGGTTGACCAGCCGTTCCTGATGCCGATCGAAGACGTTTTCTCGATCTCGGGTCGTGGTACGGTTGTGACCGGTCGTGTTGAGCGTGGCGTTATCAACGTTGGCGACGAGATCGAAATCGTCGGTATTCGCGACACCAGCAAGACCACCTGCACCGGTGTTGAGATGTTCCGCAAGCTGCTGGACCGCGGCGAGGCAGGCGACAACATTGGCGCGCTGCTGCGTGGTATTGACCGTGACGGCGTTGAGCGTGGCCAGGTTCTGTGTAAGCCGGGCTCTGTGACCCCGCACACCAAGTTCGAAGCCGAAGCCTACATCCTGACCAAGGAAGAAGGCGGTCGTCACACGCCGTTCTTCGCGAACTACCGTCCGCAGTTCTACTTCCGTACGACTGACGTGACCGGCACCGTGACGCTGGCCGCTGGCACCGAGATGGTTATGCCAGGCGACAACGTCGGTTTCACGGTCGAGCTGATTGCGCCGATTGCGATGGAAGACGGCCTGCGTTTCGCCATCCGCGAGGGCGGCCGCACCGTCGGCGCGGGCGTTGTGTCGAAGATTATTGAATAATTCGTTTTAACGAAAGACCAGACAGAAAGGGCGCCCTCCAAGGCGCCCTTTTTTTGAATTTCAACAAATCAGGCG
>NZ_JBXWRL010000127.1:0-1231 GCF_059612885.1 Ruegeria sp. YKSD179
TGGAGTAGCCCCCTGAAAGTGGTCCACCAACTGGGATAGTTTTGTCCCGTAAATTGGAGGATCAGCGATGGCTGGGAAACGAGAAAAGCCCGAAGAGATCGTATCGAAGCTTCGGCAAGTTGAAGTTCTGCAAGGACAAGGGATGACGATTGCCGAGGCTGTGCGTCGGATTGGCGTGACGCAGCAGACGTTCTATCGATGGCGCAAGCTCTATGGCGGGATGGGTCGCTCGCAGCTCAAACGGTTGAAAGAACTTGAGAAGGAGAACCAGCGGCTGCGGCGGGCAGTGTCCGATCTGACGCTGGATAAATTGATCCTGACGGAAGCTGCGAAGGGAAACTTCTGAGCCCTTCGCGTCGCCGCAAGTGCATCGACCATGTGAGGCAGGTGCTCGGTGTATCAGAACGCCGCGCCTGCCGCGCGCTTGGTCAGCACCGATCCACGCAACGCAAAGTACCGCAAGGCCGGGCCGATGAACAACGTCTAACCGATGACATCATTGAACTGGCCGACCAGTACGGGCGCTATGGCTACCGAATGGTCACCGGCCTGCTCAACAACGCGGGCTGGTGCGTGAACCACAAGCGCGTGGAACGGATATGGCGACGCGAAGGGCTGAAGGTTCCGCAAAAGCAGAAGAAAAAGGGGCGGCTCTGGCTGAACGATGGCTCCTGCGTACGGCTCCGGCCAGAACGCCCCAACCACGTCTGGTCCTACGACTTCGTCCAGGATCGCACCACTGACGGACGTGTCTATCGGATGCTCAACATTATCGACGAATACACCAAGGAGGCGCTCATGATCCGCGTTGATCGCAAGCTCAACTCAACGGACGTACTGGACGCGCTGACTGACCTGTTCATCCTGCGCGGCCCGCCGGAATACATAAGGTCGGACAATGGGCCGGAATTTATCGCTCAGAAGGTTCGGGACTGGATTGCCGCTGTAGGCTCGAAAACTGCCTATATCGAACCAGGCAGCCCGTGGGAAAATGGATACTGCGAAAGCTTCAATGCCAGATTCCGCGACGAACTGCTGAACGGCGAAATCTTCTACAGCTTGCGGGAGGCCCAAATCCTGATCGAAAGATGGCGCATTCACTACAATACCGTCAGGCCGCACAGCTCACTGGGATATCGACCGCCTGCTCCGGAAAGCATCGTGCCGATGGACCAAACGGCCACGATGCACTAACAATCAAACCGGACCACCCGTTGGGGGCAAACCAGGA
>NZ_JBXWRL010000128.1:0-1098 GCF_059612885.1 Ruegeria sp. YKSD179
CAAGTTTATATGCAGAAACTGCATGCTAATGTGTCGCCGTGGACAAAGACTCAATACTCGATCTGCTCGCGCTGATCCGCGCCGAAAGCGTTTCGCTTGCCGCGCATAGCCGCATTTCTTCGCAATCCGCCTATTCCAGGCGACTTCAGGCCCTTTAGCATCTGTTTGACACTGAACTGTTGGACCGGTCGCGACGACCGTTAGGCCCGACCTATCAGCTCAGGTCCCTACAGGTGGAGCTTGAAGCAGCACTCGTCGGCCTCAACCGGCTTTCCGACGCTTTTGCGATCACGTCCGCTGAACCATTGCGGATATCCGCATTGCATTCGATCTCGGCCAACATCCTGCCTCGGGCGCTTGCCGCGTTCGGCGACACGCTGGCATCTCACGACTTGCGGCTGCGGTCGGCCAATCAGGAAACCTGCTTTCAGATGCTGATGACCGAAGAGGTCATGGTTGCCTTCTCCTACGAGGCTGAAACCCGCAGGCTAAACCCGCCAAAGGATCTGGTGCATCGCGCACTTGTCGGCAAGGACGGGTTCGTTCCCGTGGCAGCCGCGGGGGATGTTGCAGGAGTTTCAGGCGCGTAGCGAGCGGGACGAGGTGTTGCCGATCATCTGCTATCCATCCAACGTCTTTATGGGTGATCTCACCCGCTCGGTGCTGTTGCCGCAGATTCCGCAAAGGGTCTCGTTAAAGATCGTTTCGGGCCTGACCCAGACGATCGCCAAATGCATTGAGCACGGGCTGGATGTCGGATGGCTGCCACGAAGTTCCATCGAAGACCAGTTAGCGAATGGAACCCTGGTCGAGCTTTCCGATCTCGGCTTTCCGACCGCCTTGATCGACCTGACCATGATGCGGCTCAAGACGCGCAGCTTTTCCCAGCCCGAAAAAGTGGTTGAGGCGATCTCTGCCGAAATATCGGCAATCTTTTCGCGGCAGGCCTGACGCCTGTTCGTTGCCGTCGGCGGTTTCGGCGGCCTTGTCGAAATCCGTCCGTTTCAGCAGTTCGCCCAACTGTCAGTGTAGTCAAGACGCCATCTCCACTGATGCTGACATATATAAGTTACTGCGGCAAAACCGGTGACGCCAAGT
>NZ_JBXWRL010000129.1:0-964 GCF_059612885.1 Ruegeria sp. YKSD179
TGCCACTGAGCGCGCTGATCGGAACAACAGCTTCTCGTGATCCGACAGATGACAGTGTGTTTCGCACAGTGACATTTCCAGGCAGCATCAAAGTTAAGATCGTTTTTCCTTTTGATCCTGAACTTGGCGCCGAAACCTTTCATGTCGCGCTTTCGCCCAACCAGTGTCACGAGTCACCGGCTCATGCCCTAGGAGTGACAGAAGAAGTGTTTGTGCTGGAAGGAATGCTTGAAGTTTTGCGCGACGGTGAATGGGTGCCACTGCATGCAGGTGAGGGCCTGCGGTTTCCTGCAGACCTGCCTCACGGATATCGAGCGGGCGAAGACGGCACCACATTTCTGAATATGCACCACTATGCCCAGCCAGCTGTGTTGGCTTCGGTTAGTTAACTCACGCAAAAAAACTGGCGGTAATTGTAATGGAAGCACTCCTTGAAGCGCTTACTCTGGCAGACGCGATCGGCTCAATCGGTGCGTTGGTCGTTGTTGCTGCGTATCTTGCAACCCAAGTTCGGCTATTGAATTCCGAGGACCTTATTTTCCCCGTAGTCAACCTTTTGGGGTCCGGGTTGATTGTTTATTCGCTGCTGTACAACTTCAACCTTGCGTCGATGCTTATCGAAGGGTTCTGGATCATCATCAGTTTGATTGGGATAATCCAGCATTTCAGGTTGCGTCAAAGGGCAGAATAGACGCTTCCAGCCTTGAACCCTTAACCTGCCGCGTATAGGGAAACTCTGCGCGTTAAGGGAGGCTTTGATGCAGGACGATCCGAAAACCCTCGTTTCTACGGAATGGCTTGCCACCCACATGAAAGACCCGGATCTTAGAATCCTGGACGGTTCGTGGTATCTGCCTCAACAGCAGAGGGACGCGAAAGCTGAATATGACGCAGGGCATATTCCCGGTGCGCGTTTTTTTGACATTGACGAAATTTCTGACCACCGTTCCGATCTGCCTCACAT
>NZ_JBXWRL010000130.1:0-1182 GCF_059612885.1 Ruegeria sp. YKSD179
TGAGAATCCCGGAGAGAAACTGGACAGCAGAATCGGTCGGATAATCTGACTGTCGCGGAGTAAAATTCCGCATCTTGCGCCCGAGGCAACGAGCTGAAGGCGAGGAGATGTATGCTGTGGACCTATACGGACGGGTGCGCCGGGCGTGCCATGTCGACGGGATGAGCAAGAGCGAGGCGTCGCGTGTTTTCGGGATCGATCGCAAGACGGTTGCGAAGATCCTCGAGCATTCCGTGCCGCCCGGGTATCGGCGTTCGAAGCCGCCGGTTCGACCGAAGCTCGATCCGTTCATACCGATCATCGACCGGATCCTGGAGGATGATAAGAGCCAGCTGAAGAAGCAAAGGCATACTGCCAAGCGGATATTCGAGCGGCTCCGGGACGAGCACGGGTTTGCCGGCGGCATCACCATCGTCACTGACTATGTCCGAGAGAAGAAACGGCGGTCGCGCGAGGTGTTCGTGCCGCTGGTGCACCCGCCGGGGCATGCGCAGGTCGATTTTGGCGAAGCGGTCGGCGTGATCGGCGGGGTAAGGCGCAAGCTGCACTATTTCGCGATGGCGTTGCCGCACTCGGATGCGCAGTTCATCAAGACCTATCCGGCCGAGACAACCGAGGCGTTCTGCGACGGCCACGTCTCGGCGGTCGCCTTCTTCGGCGGCGTGCCACGTTCCGTCCTGTACGACAACACGACGATTGCGGTGGCGAAGATCCTCGGCGACGGCACCCGCAAGCGCACCCGGGTGTTCTCGGAACTGCAGTCACATTACCTGTTCGAAGACCGGTTCGGCCGTCCGGGCAAGGGCAACGACAAGGGCCATGTCGAGGGGGTGATTGGCTTCGGCCGGCGGAACTTCCTGGTGCCTGTGCCCCGCTTCGAGAGCTTCGAAGCCCTGAACGCCTGGCTTGAGGAACAGTGCCTCAAGCGCCAGGACGAGGTCCTTCGTGGTCACACCGAGACGATCGGCGAGCGGCTCATGCGGGACCTCGACGCCCTGCTGACATTGCCGGCGGTTCCCTACGATGCCTGCGAGAAGGTCAGCACCCGGGCCACGTCGATCTCGATGGTGCGCTATCGCTGCAACGACTACTCGGTGCCGGTCGCCTACGCTCACCGCGAGGTCCTGGTCCGTGGCTATGTCGGCGAGGTCGTTATCGGCTGCGGCGGTGAGATCATCGCCC
>NZ_JBXWRL010000131.1:0-1053 GCF_059612885.1 Ruegeria sp. YKSD179
TGCCAGCTTTGCGGGCTTACGTTCAAGGATTTCGGAGAACCAAGGATCGAATTGATCAGGTCGGTGTCTGATCTGCTTGATCCGGGACGTCATGCCGAGCACCAACAATCGGCGGATGTAGCGGTCTCCCATCTTCGAGATGCGTCCCAAACGTTCCTTACCGCCACTCGATCGGTTGAGCGGTGTGAGGCCGAGCCAGGCCGCGAGGCTGCGCCCGTTTGAGAACTGACGCCCGTCCCCGATCGAGGCGACGATGGCGGAGGCGGTGATCGGTCCGACGCCGGGGATCGTCCGCAGGCGGGCGACGCGCGCATCAAGGGGTGCAGCCCGGTTCAACTGACGACCGTACCAGAGTACCCGGCGGTGCAGAGCCACGAGCTGGTGGCTGAGATTGGTCACGATATCCCGGGCCGGGTCCGGCAAGTCCTGTTCAACGCCTTCAAAACAATGCTTCGCAAAGGCTATGGCGTGGCCGGCGCCTTGCCGAACAACAATCCCAAATTCGGCCAGCACACCGCGGAGCATGTTCACGATCTGCGTCCGCTGACGGACAATCAGGTCCCGTACACGGTGCAGCGCGAGGACCGCTTGCTGGTCCGGCGTCTTGATCGCCACGAACCGCATAGACGGCCGTGTCACCGCCTCGCAGATCGCTGCGGCATCGATCGCATCCGACTTGCCACGCTTCACATAGGGCTTCACATAGGCCGGCGGGATCAGGCGCACCTCGTGTCCGAGCGTTGCAATCTCCCGCGCCCAGTAATGGCTCGTCCCACACGCTTCGATTCCGACCAGGCAAGGCGGCAGGCCCTCAAAGAAACGATGCATTTGCGCGCGCCGAAGCGAACGGTTGAAGACGATCTCGCCCACCTCAGTGACGCCGTGAACCTGAAAGACATTCTTGGCCAGATCCAGGCCAATGGTGGTAACTTGCATGGGGTGGCTCCTCTCTCGCTGATGACATCACCTGCACTATGGCGCATCGCGACGCCGATGGAGCAGGAGCCATCCACACCATCTGCAGAGCGGTCGCTCATGTCGCCGCGCAGCGAA